>CALFEA010000157.1 GCA_937950385.1 uncultured Altererythrobacter sp.
CAGAGCCTTGGCTTGAACCGCGCGCAGAGCCTGTGACGCCTCAACCAAATGCACGCTCGGCCTAAGCCCATGTGCCGCCATTGCGCGCAAGGCATCGCTGGCAAGCGTCCCGCGACCGGGGCCAAGTTCAACATAATGGACATGCTCTGGCCGTCCGGCACGGCTCCACATATCCGCGCACCACAGGCCGATCAGCTCGCCAAACATTTGGCTGATTTCCGGCGCAGTGATGAAGTCGCCCGCGCCTGAGGCGGCAGCCCCTAGAGGATCGCGCAGATTGTAATAATGCGCATTGCTCTCACCCATATATTGGGCAAGCGTGATGGGCCCTGTCTCGCGGATCAGGCGGCGAAAACTGGTCGCCAAATCGCGCGAAGGCTTACCGCTCATGTGGCCGAATCGGGCGCCCTGCTTGCTACCGCTTCATCCTTGCGGATCAGCGCGTAGATAATGACGATGAGGCCCACAAAGAACATCGGAATGGTCAGCCATTGGCCTTGAGAGAGGCCGGTCTCAACGACGCGATTGGCAAGGTGCTCATCAGGTGCACGGAAAAACTCGTTGAAGAAACGCGCCGCTGCCATGCCAATGGTAAACACGCCGACAAGCAATCCGGGCCGGTAGCGAGCGCCCGTGCGCCAGAACAACCACATCATCACAATCAGCAGTGCGAGCCCCTCAAGACCCGCTTGGTAAAGCTGGCTGGGATGACGCGCGACTTCGCCGCCGCCGGGAAATATCATCGCCCAAGACACATCGCTGGCGCGGCCCCACAGCTCGCCATTGGTGAAGTTTGCCAACCGGCCAAGCAGCATGCCCATCGGCACATTCACTGCAATATAATCACACACCCGAAGGAAGGAGAGCTTGCCGCCTTGCCCGCCGGAGCGCGATACGAAGAGAATTGCCAAAAGCACGCCCAAAACGCCGCCATGAAAGCTCATCCCGCCATCCCACAGACGCAGCAAATCCCAAGTGACAAAACCATCGCCGGTAAAGCTAGTAAACAGGCTGTCCTTGCCCGTATCGCCCCCAGTGTAAAACGCGGCATAACCCAATCGCCCGCCTAGGATCACGCCAAGTGTGCAATAGAAAAACAGATCATCGGCATGGCGCTGAGCCATGGGTGCGCCGGGTGATTTGATCATCTTGGAAAGGTGCCAATAGGCGAAAATCACGCCAATCAAATAGGCCAGCGAATAATAGCGCAGCTGGAAAGAACCGATCTCAAAAAGATAAGATTTGAGCCCCAGATCCGTCCACAAAATCGGGTCGGCAGATGCAGATAAAGCAAGTAGTGACAGCAAGATGCAAAGTCCCTAATAGTTGGCGCGCCGCAATAGGACGCAAGTTTGAGGGCGGCTTTTGGCACAGCATGGCTAGTGGGGAAAGCCTGCGCTTATATTTGGCGGAGACAAGTTTGCGGCAAACTGGCTGCGAACCCGTGTCACCGAACTTGAGAGAGGAGTTTATTACGCATGCTCACCGAGCTGGATGTTGCACTGGAAAAAATCGTAGGTCAGCTGGTACAGCCGGGCCAACCATTTGAAACTGAGGCGCTTGAGATGGACGGATATTCCGTTCCGGTCTTTAAATCTGCGCCTCCCAGTCTGGCCCATTATTTCGCGCATTTCTGCAATGAGCATGCCGCGGTCGACTTTTTGGTTGATGGCGAAACCCGCCTCACCTTTGGCGAAACCTATCAGGCCGCATTGCATGTGGCCGCTGGCCTTACCCATATTCACGGCGTGAAAAAAGGCGACCGTGTTGGCATAGCTGCCCGCAATTCCACCAATTGGATTATCGCCTATATGGGCATTATCATGTCAGGCGGCTGCGCGACCTTGCTCAATGGCTTCTGGTCTGGCGACGAGTTGGCCTATGGGATTGATCTGGCCGAATGCAATCTGGTTCTGGCCGATGCTGGCCGCGCTAAACGCCTCGATGGTCATAATCACGGCGCCAAGCTGGTGATGATCGAACATGATTGCGCGCCCGCAGAAGGTCTTGCGGCCATTTGGCATGCTGAAGAAAACCCCGGCATGACCGCCATGGCAATGCTGGGTCAACTTGGCCTAGATGATCTGGCAACCATTCTTTATACCTCAGGCTCAACCGGCAAATCTAAGGCGGCCTATTCCGATCACCGCGGCGTTGTATCGGGTACAATGAGCTATGTCGCGCAAAGCGCCATGGCCAAAATTCTGCTGGAAAGCCGCGGCGAAGATATGAGCGCGCAGCCATGTGCGTTGGTTGCTGTGCCGTTGTTCCACGTCACTGGCGAAGTGCCATTGTTCCTCCAGTCTTTCGCCATTGCACGCAAGCTGGTGATGATGCCGCGCTGGGATGCAGGCGAAGCTTTGCGCCTGATCGAAGCGGAAAAAGTGACTTATTTCGTCGGCGTTCCTTTGATGAGCTTTGAAATCGCCAATCACCCTGATCTGGCCTCATTCGATACATCCAGCTGCAAAAGCTTTGCTGCTGGTGGCGCACCGCGCCCCGTCGAACATGTGACCAAAATCAAAGAGGCTTTCCCCGGCGGCTTCCCGCTTCTGGGCTACGGCCTGACAGAAACCAATGCGGTTGGTTGCGGCAATGTAAATGAAAATTACATCGCAAAGCCGGGCTCAACCGGCACAGCCAGCAAGCCAATGGTTGAACTCGCCATTATTGGCAATGACGGCAAACCAAAGCCTCAAGGCGAAGTGGAAGAGGTGTGCATTCGCTCAGCAGCCAATTTCAAAGGCTATTGGAAAAACGACGAAGCCACCAAAGCGGCTTTCACCGATGATGGCTGGTTCCGCACTGGCGATCTGGGTTACCTTGATCCAGAAGGCTATCTGTTCATTGTCGACCGCAAGAAAGACATCATCATTCGCGGCGGGGAAAACATCACCTGCATCGAAGTGGAAGATGCCATTTACGCGCATGAAGCCGTTGCAGAATGCTCTGTCTTTGGCATTCCGGATGAACGTTTTGGCGAAGTGCCTGCGGCGGTGTTCCTGCCGAAAGAGGGCAAATCGCTAAGCGCGGACGAATTGCATGCATTCCTGCTGGAACGCATTGCGCCGTTTAAAATCCCGCAGGTCCATCTGATCTGGCAAGCGAAAGAATCTCTGCCGCGCCTTGGCACGATGAAAGTCGACAAACGCACGGTGAAAACCATGTTCGCGGGGGATTTGCTGGAATAAAAGCAAAAGACGCATGTCCTTATCCAGCACCCGCATCCCCAATCAGCGCGCGATCATCGACAGGCGCGCTTTGGCCGAGGCTATTTCTGCACTCGTCCAAGAACAGGGTGAGGGCGCACGCCAGCCCATTGTTGAACTGCTGAAGACGGCACTAGCTGATGGGCGGGCGGAAATTGCGCGGCGGCTAGAGGAGAAGCCTTCTGCTGGGCATGAATGCACAGCCAGCCAGTCATTTCTCGTCGATCAATTGCTGCGTTTGATCCATGACTATATCACCGGCTATGTTCATCCGATTGCCAATCGGACCGCAGCAGAGCGTCTGACTTTGGTGGCGGTGGGCGGTTATGGCCGCGCGGAAATGGCGCCGCATTCCGATGTTGATATCGCCTTTATCACGCCAATGAAGCGCGCGCCTTGGTGCGAACAAGTCATCGAGGCCATGCTCTATCTGCTGTGGGATCTGGGTTTGAAAGTCGGCCATTCCAGCCGTACTATTGATGATACGCTGAAAATGGCACGCGAGGATTTGACCATCCGCACTGCGCAATTGGAATCGCGCTATATTTGGGGTGACCAAGCGCTCTATGACGAGGTTGCTGCACGCTTCTGGAAAGAAATCGTCAAAGGCTCTGAACGCAATTTCCTCAAGGAAAAGCTAGAAGAGCGCAATGGGCGTCACAAGCGCATGGGCGATAGCCGCTATGTCGTTGAACCCAATGTAAAAGAGGGCAAAGGTGGCCTTCGCGATCTGCAAACACTCTACTGGATTGGCAAATATATCCATCAAGCCCGCAGCGCCCGCGAGCTGGTGGATTTCGGGCTTTTTACCAAGAGCGAATATCGCAGTTTCCGCCGCGCCGAAGGTTTCTTGCTAGCGGTTCGTTGCCATCTTCACATCCTCACCGACCGCGCCGAAGACCGGCTTACGTTTGATCTGCAGCGCCAAGTGGCAGAGCGCATGAATTTTGCCGATCGGCCCGGCAAAAGCGCGGTTGAGCGTTTCATGCAATTCTACTTCCTTCAGGCCAAACGCGTGGGCAGCCTAACCGGCGTATTCCTGTCGCATATGGACGCTGAGACCGAAAAGAAGAGCGCGCGTACCGGCTTTTTCGCCGGCTGGAAGCAAAAGCCGCGCGAACTCAAGGGCTATAAGGTCTTTGGCGGAAAAATTGCTGCGCCCACTAAGGATTGGTTCCAGCAAGATCCGGTGCGCCTTATCGAGGTATTCCAGCTGGCAGAGGCCAATGGGCTGGAAATCCACCCAGAGACGATGCGGCGGGCTGCTCTCGACAATAAGCTCATCAAAGGCGCCGTGCGCCGCGACAAGCGCGCCAATGCGATTTTTCTCGATCTGCTTTGCGGTAAAAATGATCCGGAAACAGCGCTGCGCTGGATGAATGAAGCGGGCGTATTCGGCAAATTTGTGCCTGATTTTGGCCGAGTGAATGCGCAAATGCAATTCGACATGTATCATCATTATACGGTTGATGAGCACACTATTCGGGCCATTGGTCTACTCAATAAAATTGAAAAAGGCGCCCTTAAGGCTGAGCATCCGCGCTGCACTCGGCTGATCCCCAAGCTGGCATCGCGCCGGGTCGCCTATGTCGCTGTATTGCTGCATGATATTGCAAAGGGGCGCGGCGGCGATCACTCGGTTTTGGGTGCAGAAGTGGCATTGGAACTGTGCCCGCGCTTGGGCCTTACCGAGGCAGAAACATCGCTAGTATCATGGCTGGTGGAACAGCATTTGCTGATGACCCGCACTGCTTTCAAACGCGATCTCACCGACCCCAAAACGATCGAGGATTTCGTTGCCGAAGTGCAAAGTGTCGAGGGGCTGCGCCAGCTGCTGATCCTGACCTGCGTCGACATCAGAGCTGTTGGCCCGGGCACATGGAACAGCTGGAAAGGTCAGCTGCTCGGCGATTTGTTTGACGCTGCCCAAGAACGCATGCGGCTGGGCCATATGCGTCATGGCCGCACGCAGCGTGTCGCCGCACAAAAACAGCAGGTGGCTACATTGCTTGGCGACCAATCCGCATTGGTTGAGCAAGTGGGTGAGCAATTTGGTGAAGCCTATTGGATCGCTGAACCCGATGACGTGATTGCGCGCAATCTCATCCATTTTGCCAGCTCGCAAGCCAGCGGCGAAAACCTGTCGATCCAATGCGAATATTACGAGGCCCGCGGCGCTACCTTGGTCAGTGTTATCGCTTCCGATCACCCTGGCCTGTTTTACCGCATTGCTGGCGGCATTCATCTGGCGGGCGCGAATATTATCGATGCCCGCATTCACACCACGCAAGACGGTTACGCAGTGGACAATTTTCTCGTCCAAGACCCTTTGGGACAGCCCTTTTACGAGGAGAGCCAATTAGAGCGGCTAAAGACAAGCATTTCCGATGCTCTGGCCAACCGCGTTGCACTCGTGCCCAAGCTGGCTCAACGACCACTCGCCCGCCACCGTGCCGGCACATTCAAAGTCGCACCGCGCGTGAATTTCGATAATAAGGCTTCAAACCGCTTTACTGTGATAGAGGTCAATGCACGTGATCGTCCCGCCCTGCTCAACCGCTTGGCCTATGCCTTGTTTGAGGGCAATCTGGTCGTGCATTCAGCGCAAATTTCCGCCTATGGCGAACGCGCAGCCGATACGTTCTATGTGACTGATTTGATGGGCGACAAAGTGGTCGCACAAGCCCGACTTGAGGAAATCAGCAAGGCCTTAATCGAGGCAGCCAGTGACGAGCGCCAGCGCGAATTGGAAGACGCATAGAGCGCCAAAGTGCTCGCATTTCCGCGCTTTTCCGCGTAATAATATGTGGCACAATTGCACCAATGATGCTTGTTGCATCCTATTACAGACAGATTATATGGCTGCATACCTATTCAAATACCCCCTAAACACATTGAGGAAATATCCGATGAAAGCTCGTAACTTTGCACGGCTAACCGCCGCTGCGCTTCTTTCCAGTTGTGCTGCCATGCCAGCCATTGCCATTGCTCAAGACGCCGCCCCACAAGCAGACGAGCAAGACGATTCCGCCATTGGCGCATTCAACCAAATCGTTGTTACCGGAACGAAAACACAGAACGCTGAAAACGTGCAAGACGTGCCATTGGCTGTCACCGCGTTTAACGCCGAGAGCTTGGAAGCGCTGAAAGTGCGCGACATCCAATCGCTGTCTTATTCTGCGCCAAACGTCTCGCTCGATCAAATCGGCACCAGTCGCGGTACAGCGAACTTCTCAATTCGCGGCCTCGGCATTAACAGCTCCATCCCCTCAATCGACCCCACCGTCGGCGTGTTCGTTGACGGCGTATATCTCGGCAATAATGGCGGCGTCGTGTTCGACCTGTTCGATCTAGACAGTGTGGAAATCTTGCGCGGTCCGCAAGGCGTATTGTTCGGCCGCAATGTTACCGGCGGCGCGGTTCTGATCAACACCGGCAACCCCACCGACTACTTCACTGGTAAAGTGCGTGCAGCCGTTGATGGCCCCTTCCTTGATGGCGGACGCGGCGGCGCAAATTACACCGCTTCGGCGGTTGTTTCTGGCCCGCTGGTTGAGGACACCTTGCTGTTCAAACTGGGCGCCTATTACAACAAGGATGAAGGCTACTTCACCAATCAATTCACCAATGCCAATCACGGCGAAGCGGAAACCAAAATCATTCGCGGCGCATTGGAAGGCCGTTTTGGCGACCTGACTGTTACCGGCAAGCTCGACTATTTCGAGAGCGATGGCGATGGGCCCGCAGGCCAGAACCGTGGCCAATTTGACCGCAACAGCTTCGATTTTGCGATCGATAACACTGGCCTCTACGCCAATGAAATCTGGACTGGTTCATTAAAAGCTGAGCTCGACGTAGGCCCCGGCACATTGACCAATATCTTCGGCTATCGCAGCTATGATGCGATCACGGACGCCGACATCGACTCATTGCCTGTCTTCATCTTTCATTCCGGCACAGAAACGGCGCAAGAGCAAATCTCTAACGAGCTGCGTTACGCAGTATCAGGCGATAATTTTGATCTGACCGTGGGCGGTTTCTACTTCGACCAAAACCTCCAATATACCGAAGATCGCAGCATCGCTGGTGCTCCGCAATTTTTCGGTGGCGGCGATCAGGATCACGAAGTGCTTGGCGCATTTGCCAGCGGCCAGTTTAACTTGACCGATGCATTGTCCATCATTGCGGGCATTCGTTGGAGCAAAGAAACCAAGGACGTCGACATTACTTATGTTCGTCCGCGTCCTGAATGTTCGGTATTGCAAGGCACATGCCCAACTACCGGCACCAACCCGTTTATCCCAACAGAAAACAACGGCTTTTCTGATGGCGAAAGCTGGACCAATTGGAGCCCGAAATTCGGTCTGCAATATGAATTTGATGACGCGCAAATCTATGCTCACTGGACCCGCGGTTATCGGTCTGGCGGCTACAATTTCCGCATCACCAATGCCAATGCATTTGAAGCGGTGGCAGCAGCCAATGGCGCGTTCTTCTTCGATGAAGAAAAAGTCGACAATTATGAAATTGGCGGCAAGTTCCAAACGGCGAACGGCGACTTCACGCTGAATATGGCGGCGTACTATACCGACATTTCCGACATGCAGCGCGAAGTGAACCAATCATCGCTGACAGCTGGCGTTGCGCAATCCATCTTCAACACAGCCGATGCATCCATCATGGGCGTTGAAGCAGAGGCCCGCATGCGCGTGTCGGACAGCCTGCTGTTCACTGCCAATATCGGTATCATGGACGATGATTATGATGCGGTTCAGTTCGATATTTCGGGCGACGGCGTGATTGATGATGCCGATCTGGCTCTGCGTTTGCCGCGCGTTCCTGAGGTCACTTGGGGTGTGGGTGTGATCCACGAGCTCGACCTTGGTTCAAGCGTTATTTTGACGCGCCTCAACTTCCAATACCGTGATGAGTTTGGATATACCGACAACAATTTCGGCTTCATTCAAGACGCAACTCAATTGGATTTGAACGTCACTTGGAACACGCCGATGGATGGCTTGTCCTTGTCGCTTTATGGCAAGAACTTGCTCGACCAAGTGCAAGCGGGCGGCGACACCCAATTGCCATTTGGCGCAGGCGCATTTTC
>CALFEA010000158.1 GCA_937950385.1 uncultured Altererythrobacter sp.
CTAGGATTGCAGCGTGGGCAATACCGTCTTTGCTGGAGCGAGCCGGGATCGAGTCCTCCTCTAGCATTTCGGTGATAGTGGCCCTGGCGCGGCCAACTCGGCTTTTGATTGTGCCAACTGCGCATTCGCAAATTTGCGCCGCCTCTTCGTAGGAAAAACCGCCTGCGCCGACCAGTAGCAGTGCCTCGCGCCGTTCGGGGGGCAGGGTCATCAATGCGCGGTGCATATCGGATAAATGTATCGGTTCTTCTTGGCCAGCCGGTGCGGTAAGAATGCGTTCTGCAACGACCTCATCATACTCACCGTGAAATTTATTGCGCCGCATATCCGTTAGATAGGCGTTGCGCAGGATCACAAAAATCCAAGCACGCATTGAGGTTCCTGGCTCAAACCGATCACGCGCCGCCCATGCCTTTAGCATTGCTTCTTGGACGAGATCATCGGCCGCGTCTGGGCGGCCGCAAAGGCCGCGCGCAAAGGCACGCAAATGCGGAATAACCTCGGTCAGTTCGCGCTTGAAATCGGCTTTTTGAGCTGCCGTGCGTTCGACTTGAGTCATCAACATCTAAGTGCTTTTGCTGTCATCATCGAGTTTATCGAGAAGATCATTGAAGCTGTCAGGTAGCGGTTCATCGACCACGGAATCATAAAGCTGACGCAGACCATTGGCCCAATCTGGCTCGCGGGCATCCTGCGGCGAAGGGCGTTTTTTGCCCTTCTTTTTGGAAAGTTTCGAATCTTTGCCTTGCTTGGCCATGCTTTAGGCGACTCTTTCCTCTTTTGGTGTATTACTTAGTACCGCAACTTGGCGGGAACACCTATACTTTGTCCAGTGCATATTGAACGACAATAACTCTGAATGGTTCCCAATTTTTGTTCTAGTTAGGATTTGATGACTCAAAATAGCCAAAAAGAAAGCCAATTTGGCGGAGCGAATGGGGGTCTTACAAACTTCTTGCTCGCGCTGCCTCGCTTGTCAGCAATTGGAGTTTTTGTTTTCATCGTCCTCATAACCGTCATTGGGGCCATCGCGATTGATCGCAATGAAACGGCGAAACATGAGGCGTTGATGCGCGATGTTTCCAATGCTCTTGTTGCCGATTTGGAGCGACGGGTTAGCAACCATTTGGCTTTTTTGGGCGCTGGTGCAGCGCTATTCTCTGTAGTCGACGAAGTGGATGAAGCTGTCTTTTCTAGCTTTGTCAGTTCTCTGCCACGCGCGCAGGATCCTGTCGGTTCACAAGGTGTCGGCTGGGCCAGGGTGGTTGGCCAAGAAACATCTTCGGCGATGAAAGTCCCCGTTACTTTTCTAGAGCCGCCGGGCGAGGGCAATCAGCGCAGTCTGGGTTTCGACCTGTATTCAGAACCCGCAAGGCGTGAGGCAATCACTATTGCTGCAGAAACCGGTAAGCCCAGCACTTCGGGTAAATTGCAGCTAGTCAACCGGCCCAAAGATAAGGGTTCGGGCTTTCTTATTCTGGTGCCGGTTTATAATTTGCCAGCGGATCAAGTGACAAGGCTTGATAAGAGGGCGCGCTCTTTGAAGGGGTTTGTGTTTACCCCATTCAACGCGCCTCAGGCTTTGGATGAGGCCCTAGAGAGTACCGCATATAAAGATCTGAGCGTACGCTTGTATTATGGCGATGCCCGGCCAGAAAACCTTTTGGCGTTTCATGAAGGTGATCAAGAGGCGGGCAACAGTATTCTTGAGAGAGTACTTGTTGCCAATAAAAAGATGACGATCTCGGTCGCTTCAGCTCCTCGTCCAGTTATCTCAATTTTGGCGCTCGAGACTTTGCTGCTTGGCCTAGCCGTTGCAACCTTGCTCGCATCGCTGATCCATTTCGTGACAGAGCGCGCAATCCTAAATGAAGCGTCGCGTGAGCAGATGGAGCAGCAAAACTCGATCCGTTCATCATTGACTAGGGAGCTCAATCACCGGGCAAAGAATACGCTCGCCAATGTATTGTCGATCATTTCATTAACGCGGCGCCGCAGCACGGATTTGGATCAATTTGCGGATGCGCTGGATGGACGAGTGCGGGCCTTATCAGCGACCCATGATCTGCTCACCCGGTCAGAATGGAGCACGACGCCGCTCCGCGATATTTTGGAAACGGAATTGTCTTCCTTGATCGAGGCGCGCGAGGGAGCAGTGCGCTTGTCTGGTCCTGATACTTTGCTGGCTCCCAATGATGCACTGTCGCTTGGATTGGCGGTGCATGAATTGGCAACCAATGCTGCGCGTTTCGGCGCGCTTAGCGTGCCAGAGGGGCAATTGAGCGTTAGCTGGCATCTGGATGGCGATGGGATCGCGATTGTGGAATGGCGGGAGCTAGGCGGGCCCCCTGTGCCGCAAGAGCGGACTGAAGGTTTTGGGACGAATTTGATCGAGAAAATTGTGGCTCACGAATTCAAAAGCCCGGTCGACCTACAATTTTTGCCAGAGGGTGTTGTGTGTGTTTTGCATGTTCCAGTGCGCGAGCGGGTAGATTTTGCGATCCGGCAAAAACCGTCGATCAGCCGGCTCTAAGGGCGCTGGATTGCTAACTGATGGGGCTGCTTGATTTGAAGAACAAAGCTTGGCTAATGGCGGCGCGGACTGTTTTTTCTTGGAACGGCTTGGTCACCAAATAGGTTGGCTCAGGCCGGTCGCCTGTCAACAATCGCTCAGGATAGGCGGTGATGAATATCACCGGCACAGAACCGATGGCGAGAATGTCATCAACCGCATCAAGGCCTGATGATCCATCGGCCAATTGAATATCCGCTAGCACCAGTCCTGGCGAGGCACTGGCGACGATGTCTTGTGCCTGTGTCCGAGTTGCTGCTGTGCCGCAAATAGTGTGTCCTAGCCCATCAACAAGTTCCTCCAATTGCATGGAGATCAGCGGCTCGTCTTCAATTATTAGAACATTTGTCGCGGATTCATGATCAATCTCGCCGATGGCATCCTGCACCAGATCGCCGATTTCATCGATAGGCAGACCTAGGATTTCGGATGCTTGATCAGTGCTAAACTCCTCTAGAGTTGTCAGTAATAATGCCTGCCTGTTCAGCGGCGTTATCGCGCTAAGCCGCCCTCGCGCCGCCGTTTCGTGGGCCGATCCATGCGTTTCGCTGTCTGAGCTGGTTGCGCCTGTGTCCTTGTGGGTTGTTGACCAGACAATTGTGAATGCTCGGTAGAGGCCAGCACGGCCTTCTTCTAGCATGTGTTTAACCGATGGATTATCCAAGGAAGCCTGTAATGTTGCGCGAACAAAATTGTCGCCGCTTTTCTGTGATCCGGTGAGCGCGCGCGCATAGCGCCGCAAATATGGCAAATTCGCTGCAACACGATTACTTAACGACATCTGACGACCTCACCCCAAAATTATGAACAAATTCGTCTTTTCAAATTAACTAACTTGAATCCAATCAATAAAAATTTGAATTTCAAAAGAATTATTTCATTAGTCTTAAAATTTGTTTCAGTGAACAAAATAATGGAATTAGGAAAGCAATGAAATCAGTGTCCTGTGAAAATTTTGCAAGTAAGTGGCTTTTTTGTCAGATTTTTGGGAACCGATTGCGCCTTGATGCATTCTTTTAATGTCACCGCCGAGACCCCCCTCCCGTCCAAGCGGTTGGTGACATGTTTTTAAGGCCCTTGCTCTGACGAGCAGGGGCCTTTTTTCTGTTCTAGGTGACAAAGATGACTGGATTTGCGCCTAAAGCGCTTTTTCAAAAATCACATATTCGCGGTTGCATGTGCTTTCGATCGTATCAGCAATAGCAACCATTCCCTTATTATCATCAAGGATCCAGCCAAGCTCTCCGCGTGCAGAGTCAAATTCGGCAACCGATGCTTCGCGAATGTCGCTGATCATCATAAAGGCAAGCTGGCTAGCGAGCCGCGAATTGTGCAGCTCTTTCTTCACGCCCATCAATGGCACTCGCATGCCCGATTGGCTTGGTTTGCGTAGCCAGCGCAGCAAATGGAACCAGCCAAAGGGAAACAGCTTGCCATCTATTTTCTGTAGGACGTGATTAATGTCTGGGAAGGTCAGCATGAAGGCAACCGGTTCACCGTCCAGTTCTGCAATCATATTGAGCGGCTCAAAAATGATCGGTTTCAGTTTCTTGCCTGTATAGGCAATCTCTTCGGGGGTCAGCGGGACAAAGCCCCAATTGTCGGACCAAGCGTCGTTGAGGATCGCCAGAACCGAAGCTGCCTCCTCATCCCAACGCGATTTGTCGACACGCCGCACGGTCACACGCTCATTGTTTTGGCCTGATTTGACAATCCGTTGCACCAGCTTGGGGAAGGGTCTGTCGATTGGGACATCATAGGTGAAAAGCGTTTTGGCAATGTTATATCCCGCGCCCTCTATCCAACCGCGATAGGCTGCGGGGTGATGGCCCATCATGATCATCGGCGCATGATCCTGCCCGCGCACGAGCAGCCCGGGTTCCTCCCATATAGACATCGATATCGGCCCTAAAGCGCGTGTCATGTCTTGCTCGCGCAACCAATTTTCAGCCGCTGTTAGCAGGGCCTTGCCGATACTTTCATTCTCAGCATCGAAATAGCCGAAATTGCCTGTTCCAGGTCCAAAGCCTTGTTCAGGCGGCATAGTTAGCGCCAGCTCGTCAATATGCGCAGATATGCGCCCGACGGTTTTGCCTCCGCTTTTTGCAAGGAATAGCTGCGCACGCGCATGGCCGAAAAACGGATTTTTATCCGGGTCAATCAATTCCATCTGTTCGCTGCGCAATTGAGGTACACTATTGGGCAGGCGTGCGGCAAAATCGCGGCCGCATTCAACAAAGGCGGAGCGGCCCCGCTTGCCAGATACCGATTCAATCACCACTTCAGCGCTAGACACTTGCATCCTCCGGTTTAGCGAAAGCGTATCTGTGGCGACGGATAAAGGCCCAAGTCAAGCGAGTGCGGCGATCACAGTGATGAGAACTCATTATTTGCTCCTATTGGGCCTTTTGCGGTAAAGCTGAAAATTATGTCCGGTACTATTGATCCAACTCTGCCTTCTGCGCCTGCTAGCTTGCGGGAAGGCGGACCTGCGCACCGCGCGCAATTTATGGATACCGATGACAAGGCGATGCTGCGCGCCGTGCGCGAGCTGACCCGTGATTTGGGCTCTGCAAGGGGGCGCTATTATTGGCCCGACATGCTGGTGTCAGCGGGGCTTGGTTATGCCGGAATAGCAAGCGCGGTTTTGGCTGACAGCCTGCCCTTGGCGCTGCTGAGCGGCCTGATTGCATCGCTAGCGCTGTACCGCGCGCTAATGTTTAATCATGAGCTTACCCATCTGCACCGCGACGCGGTTCCTGGCTTCCGCCTTGTGTGGAACGCGCTGGTGGGTATTCCGCTTTTGACGCCCAGCTTTATGTATGAAGGCGTCCACACGCTGCACCATAAACGCACGCAATATGGCACGATTGAAGACCCTGAATATTTGCCGCTTGCGCTGATGAAACCGTGGAGCTTGCCGCTGTTTGTGATCGCGGCATTGCTGGCGCCGGTCGCGCTGATCCTGCGCTTTGCCGTGTTGGTGCCATTGAGCGCGATTATCCCGCCCCTGCGCACGCTATTGTGGCAGCGTGCATCCTCACTGGCGATCAATCCTGATTTCCGCCGCAAACCTGCAACGGGCTCTGTGCGGACATTGATGCTTTGGCAGGAAAGTGCAGGCTTCCTTTGGGCATGGGCTGTGCTGGCCTCGACCCAGATGATTGGCTGGCGTCCATTGCTGATCGCGCTGGCGATTGTGTCGGTGACAGCATTGCTCAATCAATTGCGCACTTTGGTGGCGCATTTGTGGGAGAATGAAGGCGATCCCATGACGGTGACCGCGCAATTCCTCGACAGCGTCAATGTCCCGCCGCCAGGGATAGTAGCAGAGGTTTGGGCGCCTGTTGGCTTGCGCTATCATGCGCTGCACCATCTTATGCCATCCATGCCTTACCATGATTTGCCAGAGGCGCACCGGCGACTGCGAAGCGAGCTAGGGACTGGTTCTACCTATGAAGGGGCGAACCATGCGGGCATGTTTGTATTGGTTGCGCGCATCGCCAAAAGCACGATGATTACGCGAGGGTAAGCGCTTAGCCTAGAAAATGGATCATCGCACAGCGCCGCTCGGCGGGAATGCCCAAACCAACTGCCCCCTTAAGCGACTCCGCTAAATGCGGACGCCCTTCAAAGTTCTCTACTTCGACGAAACCCTGTCGCGCGTAAAATGGGGCATTCCACGCAATATCGCGAAACGTATTAAGCGTGATCGCTCTGAAACCAGAATTGCGCCCATCAATTTTTAGGGCGCCCAGCAGAGTTTTCCCAATTCCTTGCCTCTGGTATTTTCGTGACACGCTCAGCTCATGCAAATGCAGCTCTTTGCGCACGGGCCCAGCCTCGGCAAAGCCGACGATTTCTTCGCCAACTAGCGCGGTCAGTGAGCGGCCATGCGCGATCGCTTTGATGTGATGCTCGACGCTGGATGTAGGCGGGATCGGAATGCCCGCAAGCTCAGGGGCCTGTCGCAGCAGTTCCGCCGCATCATCTTCAACACGAAAGAAGTGCTCTGCATCTTCTCTACGCGATAGGCGAATCGAGAAGTTGCTCATTCTTCGGTTCGAATAAGGACAGTTTCGCCGATCAGGATAAATAGGAAGAACGGTGCCCATGCCGCCAAAAACGGCGGATAGCCGCCAAAATTGCCCATTGCGAGCGCCGCATTATCCACCACGAAATACGCAAAGCCCAAGGCCATCCCAATTATAGCGCGCACCAGCAATTGGCCTGAACGTGCAAGACCAAATGCAGCAACCGCGCCGAGCAATGGCATAAGGAATGCAGACAAAGGCCCTGACAATTTGTGCCACCATTTCGCGCGCATTTCTGCCGTGCGGCGGCCGACGGCTTCATAAGCCTTTATCGATTGGTAGAGCTCTGCAAATGACAGCGCATCGGGATCCACTGACTGCAAATCGATCTTATCGGGTGTCAGGGTCTCCCCAACGGTAATGTCGGCGAGTTCCTGTGTTTCTGCGCTGGTTACATCGAAGCTGGTCGCATTGGTCAGCTTCCAGCCGGGCGCTGCATAAACGGCCTTTTCGGCGCGCACTTGCTGCTGGATCATCCCGCTTGCGCCGCGATTATACCAAGCGACATCTTGCATGACGATGTCTTTACCCGAGCCAGTGATTGTCGCAGCGGAGAGGATATCCTCGCCATCGGACAAATAGACATTGGCTTTGCTTTCGCTACTGGGCGGGATTGAACCAAATTCGCTCGCCTCCCACACTTTCAGCGTGGCGGTCGCGCGGGTCACAACGCGTTCGTTAAAACCAAAACTTGCCACTGCCACAAAGGCTGCGGTCAGCAAGAGCGGCGCCAGAACCTGGTGTGCGGACAGTCCAGCAGCCTTCATCGCAACCACTTCGGAATTTTGGTTCAGCGTCACCAAGGTGATCAGCGTCGCCAGCAGAACCGAATAGGGCAGAAAGCGCGACACAAGTTGCGGTATTCGCAGGCCCGCATAGGTCAGTAATTCCCCCTGACCATTGCCTTCGACTGCCAAAATTTCGCCGCTGGTTGAGAGCAAATCGAGCATCATCAAGACCAGCACAAGCATCACCAATACCGCAAAAATACGGATGACGAACATCTTAGCCAGATACATCGTCAGCGTGCTGGATGGGAAAAAGTCGAGGGACATTTTATGCTACTCGGCTGGCTGAATTTGAGGATTAGGCAGAGACGCCTCGTCAGATGCATTCATTGATGGCGCACGCTTACGCTGGAACAATTTGCCAAGCCGTTTGGATATTTTCGCAAAAGTCGCCTCCAATGCCCCAATCGCTTGGCCGCCTGGCACATAAGCCACACGGTAATACATCCACAAGATCAGCGATGCGAACACCACAAATGGCCCCCATAGCGCGAGGATCGGATCGACCCGGCCCAATGCGGCGATATCCTCTGCCGACTGATTTATCTTGTGATAGGCCACCACCATGATGATCGATATGAATACGCCTAGCGCGCTGGTGGATCGTTTGGGCGGGATTGCAAGCGCCACCGCCATCAGCGGTAGGAGCATCATCATGACGACCTCCACCAGTCGGAAGTTGAAACTGGCCTGAGAGGCATCACGTTTCGCCTCAGTGGAATTATCGCTCCACCCAATTTTCAGCAATTCTGGCAGAATATATTCGCGTTCCGCATCCCCGCGATCACGGAATTCGTCGATCCTTGGCAAGTCAATCGGCAGATCATGGCGGCTAAAACTAAGGACACGCGGCGTTTTGCTGCCTGTATCCTGCACAATTGTCCCGTCAGATAAGCGTAGGATAATCGTGTCAGGGCTATCGCTGGTGGCGAGGAATGAGCCTTCACGGGCAGATATGGAGAGCACTTGGCCCTTGGCATTGGCGACCCGGGCGAAAATGCCTTTCAGCTTGCGCCCTTCGTCCTCGCTTGCCTCGATCCGCAAAGCCATGCGGTCTTTCAGCGTCGTAAACTCGCCTACCTTGATCGACGCGCCCAATGCGCCCGATCGCAGCTCATATTCCATCTGCTCATAATAATACCGGCTGAGAGGCTGGACGTAGAACACCAGCGCGACATTGACCGCGACGAGCACCAAAGTGATCGCATAGGGCACGCGCAGCAAGCGGTTATAGCTCATGCCGACAGCGCGCAGCACATCCAATTCGCTGGAGGTCGCAAGCTTACGAAATGCGAGCAAAATGCCGAGGAGCAGGCCCAAAGGGATCGCAAGGCTGGCATATTCCGGGATAAGTGCGCCGAGCATTTTGAAGACAACACCAATCGGCCCACCTTCTACCGCAACAAAATCAAACAATCGCAGCATCTTATCGAGCAGCAGTAGTGATGCAGCCAGCGCGAAGATACCCAGCATCGGGAACACCACCAGACGCAGGATGTAGCGATCAATGCTGGGAAGAAATTTGAACACGTTAGGGGCGCTGCACCGTTTTTGAGTTGTTATACGCCTGCCTAGCGCGAAAAATGCTCGCGGTCATCCCTAAGCCTTGAGGTTAGGCACGGTGCGATTGTTGGCGATTAGTCTTTTTCCAACGTGCATTGCAGTGGATGCTGGTTCTGTTTGGCGAAATCCATCACTTGATTGACCTTGGTCTCAGCGACTTCATAGGGAAAAACCCCGCAAACGCCGACGCCTTTTTGATGAACATGCAGCATCACACGCGTCGATTCTTCCAGATTCATTCCGAAAAAGCGTTTGAGCACCATGACCACAAACTCCATGGGAGTGTAATCATCGTTTAGAAGCAGAACTTTGTATTGGCTGGGCTTTTTGGGTTTGGCCTTGGATTTGGTGGCGATACCGATTTCGTTCTCACCGTCCCGGTCGTCATCGCTATCATTTGCCATCATGATGGCAGCAGTAGAGAGGCGGTTTTCGCCAAGCGGGCAGAGGACGTTTTTCATATACACTAGGCTCATATCGCAAGCCCGCGCCAAATCGCAAGATGTCAGTTTTGAGATTATGCGCGATTACGGAGCGGTTGGACGCAAAAAACCGGCCAGGGGCTTACCCCTGACCGGCTTTTGATAGTGCGACCTATTGGGCAAATGCACTGATCATATTGGTCAGCACATTTTACCCGGAAGGGCTCAAGCAGAGCTTAAGCAGCTTTCTTGAAGCGCTCAACAGCCACGCTGAAGCGGCTAGAGATTGGCGCGAAAGCGTCATTGTAGATTTTCAACCAGTTCTCAGTGTTCTTAGAACCGAAAGAAATCGCAGCATCAACGTTGCGGCGTGCGATTTCACCTTGAAGCTGAACCAGCTCAGTAGGTGACTTAACAGCAGCCATTTTCTTCACGTCGGTTGTCACTGTAGCAGCAACAGTTTTGGTGGTCGCGATTTGCTCGCGGCCCATTTCTTGTGCGCCAGCAAACAGGATCTTGCCTGATTCAACAACCGCTTCGAGGTTGTCTTTGTTGAATGAGCCGAACTCACCAGCAAATTCGCCCGCTTTCGCAGCAGCTTCTTTAACGCGTGTTTGCGCGTCAGCAGCCATGTCTTTTGCTGTATCGGTGATGTTTGTGTCTTTAGCTTTAGCCATGATGGTATCCTTCAATTTGGAAACAGTGTTTGCCGCCTGAGTGGTTTTTGTTTTGGCGGTGGTTTTCTTTGGAGCGGCTTTTGCAGCGCGCTTCGCAGTTGTCTTCTTAGGAGCCGCCTTCTTCGCTGCTACTTTTTTCGCAGTTTTCTTAGGGGCTGCTTTCTTGGCCGCTGCTTTCTTAGGAGCAGCCTTTTTAGCCACTGCCTTCTTGGCAGGAGCCGCTTTCTTCGCAGGCGCAGCTTTTGCGGCCGGTGCGTCAGTTGTTGCAGCTGGTTTAGCAGCCGCGTCTGCATAGGCCTTCTCAGCCGCTGCATCGATTTTTGAAACTGTGTCAGTTACAGTGTTAGCATTGGTAGCCATGAGATCCTCGCTTTATGTTGCACTGCACAAAATAGGCATTGCGACTGCGAAGTCAAGTATTTTTTGTGCACCGCAACATAAATGAAGAAAGTGGCTATATTTCTGAAGCTTAGCGCGTCTTTACATAGCGTCCAGGCGCATCTTCAATCATGCTATCACCGCGCCCACCCGGCTTGCGCTTGCCTTTTACCGGCACGCGGACGTTATCTTGAGCCTCCAGCCATTCCATCCAATAGGGCCACCAACTGCCCGGATGCTCCTCAGCGCTTTCAATGAAATCAGCCAGCGAGGCCGCCTTGCTGTCGCCGACCCAATATTGATATTTGCCCGCAGCAGGAGGGTTCACAACTCCGGCAATATGGCCCGATCCCGCCAGCATGAAATTCACCGGCCCAGAATAGTGCTCGGTCGCGCGCCATACGCTTTCGGCCGGCGCAATATGGTCTTCCTTGCCTGCTTGAATAAAGCTGGGCGTGGTGATTTGGGTGAGATCAATTTTGGTCCCATCTGCCTCCAGCGCATCAGGCTGAACCAATTTATTGTCGCGGTAGAGATCGCGCAGATAGGCTCCATGCCATTTGCTCGGAAGATTGGTGACATCGCCGTTCCAATGCAGCAGATCAAAAGCGGGATAATCCTCACCCATCAGGTAATTGTTTACGACGTAATTCCAGATCAAATCCTTGCCGCGCAGGGAATTGAATGTCGCTGCCAAGAACCGCCCATCGAGATAACCGTCGCCTGACAGTTGATCGATCATATCGAGCTGGCTTTCGCCGATCAGTGTTCTCAGCTCACCGCTGCGTTCAAAATCCACTTGGGCTGTAAAGTATGTTGCGCTTTTGACTTTATCGCTCTCACCGCGCCGCGCCATAACGGCCAGGCTAGCGGCCAAAGTTGTGCCTGCCACGCAATAGCCGATGGTGTGGACGCTCGGCACATCGAGCCGTTCGCGAATATGGTCAATCGCGCTGATTTGGCTGCGGATATAATCGTCCCAAACAACATCTTTCATCGAGGTGTCTGCCGATTTCCAGCTCACCACAAACACTGTCAGACCTTGATCAACGGCCCATTTGATGAAGCTCTTCTTTGGTGTCAGATCGAGGATGTAGAAGCGGTTGATCCACGGCGGGAAAATCACCAAGGGAACTTCCAGCACGTCCTTGGTTGCGGGGCTATATTGCACGAGCTGGTACATTGGCGTTTCGTGCACAACCTTACCCGGTGTCGCCGCCAAATTCTCGCCCAAGGTAAAGGCGTTGGGATCAGTATGGGTCAGCTGCCCGCGCTTTAGATCGGTGATCAAATGCTGCATCCCGCGCACCAGGTTTTGGCCCTTGGTGTCCATGGTGCGCTGCATCACGGCCGGATTGGTCATGAGGAAATTATCGGGGCTCATCGCATCGAGCAGGGACTGGGTTGCGAATTGCAATTGCTGGCGCTTTTCCTTGTCCAGCCCATCAATATTTTTGACAGCTGAGGAAAGATATTCCGCCAGCATCAGATAGCTTTGGTGAAGCAAGATAAAGCCCGGGTGCTGCTGCCATGCAGGATCGGAAAAGCGGCGATCCTTGCGAGGAAGAGCGGGCGCATCGGCATCGCCTGATTCGCCTGCGCCCATCAATCCGGTAAAGGCGCTTTGCCAAATTTCGGCTGTGTCTTTCGCAGCTTTTTGCGCCATATCGATTGGGGCTTTGGGCATATGCTTAGCAAAGCTTTGCGTCATCAACATGAATTGCGCAGGATCGATTGCTTGGCTGCCATTGCCCATTTTACCAGCCGCCTCGCTGGCCTTATCTTTCAAAAACCCGAGCCAAAGGGTCTGCAATTGCGCTGCGGATCCGGACCATTCAGCCATGTCCTTCGGATCAAATTTGGCTGAATTGGGTTGATTCTCGCTCAGGCCCAATCCGGCAAAGCCTTCCATCATAGTGCGCAAAGCATCGCTTCCTTGATCGAAAAATGCGCGCATTGGTTCGCTTGCGTCGCCGGGCTTTCCGTTTTGGTCTTTGGCCATAATGTTCTCGCGCTGTGAGGGACAATTAGGGGGGAGGTTAGCGAAACTGGCTTCCCTTAGCGAGGCTTATCCGCTTAGGTGCATAACGCATTCATATGCATGCCATAATACACCGCACGAAATACGCATCTGATCGAGAGACAATGAACGACGAATTCTACCGCATGAAGCGCCTGCCGCCCTATGTCATTGCTGAGGTGAATGGCCTGCGTCATGCTGCGCGTCAGGCGGGTGAGGATATTATTGACCTTGGCATGGGCAACCCCGATCAGCCGCCGCCTGCCCATGTGATCGAGAAGCTTTGCGAAGTGGCGATGAAGCCGGATGCGCATGGTTATTCCCAATCAAAGGGCATTCCTGGATTGCGCAAGGCGCAGGCCAATTATTACCAGCGCCGGTTTGGCGTTGATGTTGATCCTGAAACCGAGGTTGTTGTGACCATGGGCTCCAAAGAGGGGCTGGCTAGCCTTGCCAATGCAATCACGGCGCCAGGCGATGTGGTGCTTGCGCCCAATCCGTCCTACCCGATCCACACATTCGGCTTCATCATCGCAGGTGCCACGATCCGCGCCGTTCCAACGACGCCGGACGAGGAATATTGGCGGTCCCTCGAAAGCGCGATGAACTTTACCGTGCCGCGCCCCAGCGTGCTGGTTGTGAATTATCCATCCAACCCTACTGCCGAAGTGGTCGATCTGGCGTTTTATGAGC
>CALFEA010000159.1 GCA_937950385.1 uncultured Altererythrobacter sp.
CATCGCGGGTGATTTGCAACGCCGCTTTTTGGGATTGCCCTTTTTCCAAGGCTTTGCGCAAAGCCTCAACCGCTTCGCTGGCATCCTTCGCTGCTTTTGTGGCTGTATCAACGCCCGCTTGCGGATCGCCTGCTGCGGCTATTTCTGCCCGCATTGAGTCATAGCGCCCCTGATCTTGCTCAAGCCGCGAAAGCCGTGTTTCGGCCTGAGCGATCTCCGCTTCGGCAACGCGCCATTCCGCCTCGACGCCGGCATGATCGGCGGTGGCTTTGGCAAGCGCGAGTTCCGCTGTGCGGCTGGCGCGGTCGCTATCCTCGGCCTTGTCGGCAAGGGCAGGGCGGCGGGCCTCGTCAGCCTCCAGCGCAGCGCCGCTGGCGATAATCTCTTTTTCTAGCCGCGTCAGGGCATCGGCGGCATCGTGGGCGAGGCGGTCCGCGGCGCCGCGATCTTCTTCAAGGCGCGCCTTTTGCCGGTCGAGGTCGACCAGGCGCTGCTCGGCAGCTTCCAATTGGCTGGTGAGCGAGGCCATCCGGTGGCCATGGGCGCTGGCATCATCGCGGCGGTCGGCCAATTCCTCGCGCGCTTCAGATATCGCAAGGGCTGCAATTTTCTGCGCGGTTTCTGCCTCGCTCGCAGCTACCTGCGCTGTGACGACGCGTTCTTCTGCGGCCTTGGCTTTTGCGAGCGCATCCTCAGCTGATGCCGCCGCATCGCGCCAACGGGCATAGAGCAACCGCGCCTCTGCCACTTTGATCTGTTCGGATAAAAGCTTGTAGCGTTCCGCTTGTTTCGCTTGGCGGCGCAGCGAGCTGATCTGGCTGTCCAGACCGGCCATAATATCATCGAGCCGCGCCAGATTGCGCTCGGTCTGGCGCAGTTTCAGCTCCGCATCCTTGCGCCGCACATGCAGGCCAGCAATGCCTGCCGCCTCTTCGAGCATTTGCCGGCGTTCCGCAGGTTTCGCCGCGATCACTTGCGCGATTTTTCCTTGTGAAACCAGCGCTGGTGAATGCGCGCCAGTGGCCGCATCAGCAAAGGTAAGGGCGACATCTTTTGCTCGCACATCTGCGCCATTGAGCCGGTAGGCGCTGCCTGCGCCGCGCTCAATCCGGCGGGTGACGACCAGCTCTTCGCCCTCATCATCCTTGCCTTGCAAGACCACCTCGGCAAAGTCGCGGGGAGGGCGGGTTTGGGTTCCGGCAAAGATGACATCTTCCATCCCGCCAGAACGCATGCTCTTTGGCGAGTTTTCACCCATCACCCAGCGGATTGCCTCCAACAGGTTGGATTTGCCGCAGCCATTGGGGCCGACAACGCCGGTTAGGCCGGGTTCAACGCGCAATTCGGCAGGCTCAACAAAGCTCTTAAATCCGCTGAGCTTCAGCCTGCTTATTTGCACCGCATCCCCCTTCTTATTGGCCCGTTTACCCCTTTAGCGCTTGCGCAAACTAGCGCGCGCCAGCCTTTTGCAACATGGGCTCCAGCGTGGTCCAGCTTTGGTTGCCAATGTTCTGACCGTTCAGGATGAAGGAAGGGGTTGAGGTGATGCCCAATTCCTCTGATTGCTTTTGCGAGCGTTCCGAGATCGCCTCAACCGTGGCTGTATCTGCCAGGCAAGTGCGCGCTTGATCCGCGCTCAGCCCGCGGGCTGCGAAGAAATCAATCAGGCCGGTTTCTTCGCCAATTTTCACAAACCGCTGATCCATTGGCAGACCGTCTAGGCCCGCAAGACGCTCATTGGCCGCTTGCGCATTGGTCATGACTTCTTGGAAATTTGCCCATGCCTGATCGGACAAAGGAACCATGCTTTCTGGCGCGCCGCAGCGCACCAATGTTGCAATCGCCAGATCGACCGGATCGCGCACCAGATTGCGCAATTCATAGCTGACCACGCCAGTTGAGATATACTGCTTTTTCAAAGGCTCGGATGCATCGGTTGAAAACCCAGCACAGCCGCCGCAAGTGTGCGAGGCATATTCAATAAGTTTAATCGGCGCATCGGGATTGCCGACGATATAGCCATCGCTTTCCGAAACAGTCACCGTTTCAGCCCAGCTTGCACCATCAGGGGCAGCGATTGCCTCGATTGGTTCGCCTTCCAATTCGCCTTCACCGGCGTCCTCTGAACCGCAGGCGGCAAGGCCAAGGACAAGCGTGGCGGCAAGCGTCGGGGCGGCAATGTGTTTCTTGAAATTCATCGGGCGATTTCCTTTGGTCCAATCGAATATTTTTACAGGCGAGGGCGGCCTCGCGATAAACAGAGTTTTACGCTATCCACAAGGGGGCTGAAAATCTACACAAAACACGCAGTTTGAACGCAATATTGCGCCTTATTGGGCGCGTTTAGCCTTGATCGCTGTATCGATCTGCATTTGCAGCGGCTGCCAGCTGTGTGTGCCTTCCAGCAATGTGCCATCAATCGCAAAGCTGGGTGTGCCGGAAACATTCATGGCCTTGGCCTCTTCCATCGATTGGATCACAAGCGTGGTGGCGGCGTCATTGTCGGATAAGCAGCGATCAATTTCGGTCCGCGAATAGCCGCGCCGCTCCATCAATTCTTCAAAGCCGAGATCGCTGGCAATGGCTTTGCGGGCCAATGTGCGATTGGGATTGCTCCAGCGCTGTTTTTGGCCGGGCGTCGCTTTGCGTGCTTCTTCGAGCCATTTGGGCTGTTCACCCATAAACAATGCGTGGTTTTGCGCGAATTTTGATGGCTCGCCGCAATTGGTGAGGACGGCAGCAGTCCAATCGATTGGGTCGCGGATGACATGGCGCACCTCTAGCGAGACACGGCCCGTGGGCACGTAATACAGCTTTATCGCCGGTTCGCCTTGGCGCGCGAAAGTGGCGCAATGCGGGCAAGTATAGCTGACATATTCCTTGATTTTGACGGCGGCATCCGGGTTGCCAAGCACATGTCCGCCGCCTGCGCGGGTAATGACCGTGCTCCACTGCGTGCCGCGAAGGTCGGCAGCGTCAGTCGCTGGCTTGTCTAAGTTCTTGTCAGTGTCTGCGTAGACTGGCGCTGCCAAAAGCGCAGCGGCCCCTGCCAGCATTAAGGTCATTCGAAATTTCAAAGCAATCATTCCCTGTCTTTGTCTTCTGCCTTGTCACCCATCGTGCGCGCAAGCGATTCCAGCACTGTGCGCAGCTCTGGATCGCCAATATCGCGCAGGCTATCGCCCAATTCCATCGGTATGGGTTTGAGCGAGGGCGGCGGCTTTGGACGCTCTTCAGCAGATTGCGGCTGAACCTCGCCTTGCCGGATCTTTATTCGGGCAACAGCATTATAGCCGAAAAAGCGGTTTACCCGCTCCATAATTTCAGGGATCACTTGTTGGATCAGCGGGGCATGGGCGGGCACAACGACCAGCTGTAATATGCCTTCTGATTTTTCGCCCGGTGGGAAGCGGATCGCCTCTGGGCTGCACACTTTGGCATGGGTTGGCCCGACAATTTCCGGCCAGCGGGTTACAACATTGCTTTGCACAAAGCCGAACCGGCGAAACGCCGTGCGCCCAATATGCGGCATAAGTTCGCCGACAGATTTGGCGCTGCCGCCGCGCGGGCGCTGGTATTTCTTACCGGCGCGCGTCTTGCCGCCCGCCTTTCTAGGAGCAGGCGTTCTGGCGCCATTGCCGGAGCTTTTGGGTTTATCGCTTTCCATTTCGCTCATCCCAATGCCATAGCGCCGATGTGACTGCTAGCGACAACTCAATCTCTGCTCAATTGCTCCACTGGTATGACGCCCACGCGCGCGCATTGCCGTGGCGCAATCCGCCAGGCGCGCCTCGCCCTGCCGATCCCGCATGGCCTTACCGCGTGTGGCTGTCTGAGGTGATGTTGCAACAAACGACTGTTGCGGCGGTAAAGCCCTATTGGACGAAATTTGTGGAGACTTGGCCGACGGTTGAGGCGTTGGCAGCGGCCAATGAGGCCGATGTGATGAGCGCATGGGCAGGGCTAGGCTATTATTCCCGCGCCCGAAATCTGGTGAAATGCGCGCGGGAAGTGGCTGAGTTAGGCGGGTTTCCAGATACCGAGGCTGAGCTTCTCAAACTGCCCGGCTTGGGCGCTTATACCGCTGCTGCGATTGCCAGCATCGCCTTTGGTCAGCGGGCCGTGGTGGTCGATGCCAATGTCGAGCGAGTGGTGTCACGGCTGGCCAACATCACGCAGCCGCTGCCAGCATCCCGCAAAGCCATCCGCGCTGCGGCAGAGGTGATAACGCCGGAAGCGCGGGCCGGTGATTTTGCCCAAGCCATGATGGATTTGGGCTCCAGCATATGCACCTCGCGCGATTCCAAATGCTTGCTTTGCCCGCTTAGTAATATGTGTGCGGCGCGCAAAAAGGGTGATCCGGCGAGCCTACCAGTAAAGCCGCCGAAAAAGGCGAAACCGCAACGCAAGGGCCGCGCCTTTTGGATTGAGAACAGCCGGCGCGAAGTGTGGCTGGAGACGCGCAAAGGCACCGGCATGCTGGGCGGCATGCGATGCCTTCCCGATGATGGTTGGAGCGCGCAGGGTGATGGCTCCGGGGAGCTGATATTTGCAGGCGAGTGGGCGGAATTGGGCGCGGTCAGCCATGTGTTCACCCACGCTGCCCTAACCTTGAGCGTAGTGCGTTATCAGGGCGATGCACAGCCAGCAGGCGAGGGCGAATGGTGGCCCATTGATGCGATCGAAGAGGCCGGATTGCCGACGCTGTTCGCAAAGGCTGCACGGCTGGCTTTGGTCTAAAGCTTACAGCAGCCCGCCGCCCAGCGACAAGCGCACAACCGCGATCAATCCGATCACAAGGCAGAAGTTTCGCCCGCCATTGCTCGAGGATAATTGTCCCAGAACAATCCCGATGACGATCAGGGGCATCGCGATCCAATTGGCCCAGCCAAGAAACGGAATAGTGGCGGGAATAACGATGATGAGGGAGATGATCCCAATGATATATGCAAATAGATTAACCATGTGTGTTATATGGGTATGACACCTATGCATTTCAAGTCTTAATTGACCAGACAGGCCCGATCCCCCAAAGCTCTTTGCATAACAGTTTCGAAAGAGGATTTACCGCCATGGCTTTTCGCAATTTTGACAATTCAGGCCTTTCGCGCCGAGCGCTGATGCGGGGCGGGGCCTATGCTGCTGCTGGCACAGCATTGGCTGGATTGCCGCTCAGCCGGGCGATGGCCGCGCACGATGTCAGCGAAGCTTGGACCAATGTTGCAGCGCTCATCAAAAAATATGTTGGCGGCAGCAAGGTTCCCAATCTGCTGGTGACTTTGGGCTCTGGTCAAGAAGATCACGCGCACACGGTTGGCGGCGGCAAGCTGGGCTTTGGTAGCGGCACCGAAGTTGATCAAGATTCGCTCTACCGCATTTATTCCATGTCAAAGCCGATTACTGGCATGGCGATCATGATGCTGATTGATGAAGGCAAGATTGGCCTTGATCAGCCTTTGGGCGAAATCATCCCCTCATTCGCCGCCCCGCGTGTGCTTGTCGATCC
>CALFEA010000160.1 GCA_937950385.1 uncultured Altererythrobacter sp.
GGAGCAATATGACTATAGCGGCTAAACCAAATGTAAGTGGTGTTTTGTAATCTATGTTTGATGCATAGAATGCAAGAAAGGGCCAAGCAGGAGAGAGAATTGCCTAAACGCGCATTATCAGAACACCGGCCATGGCTGCTCGTCGCGGTGATCGCGGCGGTTGCCTACTATGTCCTCAAAGACGGCGCGCTGGGCGGCTTGTGGGTCATGCTGATTAAGGGCGCAGCGGTTGGCGCTTTGGCGCTCTATGCTTTGATGCGCGGGCCGGGCAGGGATGCGAAAATATTGGCGCTGTTCCTCGGCATATCCGCGCTGGGCGATATGGGTGTAAATTATCAATTGGAGCTTGGCGGGGCGATATTTTTGCTCGCTCATGCTGCGGCTTTATTCCTATTCTCTAGGAATTTGCGGCCTACACCGACTGGTAGTCAAAGAGCGTTGGCAATTGCATTATTACTGGGCACACCGCTGATTAGTTGGCTACTTTCAAACGACTGGAAAATTGCCTTTTATGGCCTAATTCTCGGAACGATGGCTGCCTCCGCATGGCGAAGCCGCTTCCCCAGATACCGTGTTGGCATCGGTGCAGTCTTGTTCGTAATTTCCGACTGGCTAATTTTCGCACAAATGGGCGTGTTGCAGGGCAGCGCGATACCCGAATGGTTGGTGTGGCCGCTTTATTTTGTCGCGCAGTTTTTGATTGCAACGGGCGTCGTTCAAACCTTGCGCGGCGAACATCCCGATACGGCAATACCGCCGGAACAAACGGGCGCTTAAGCGGCTTCGAAGGCGGCAATTGTGGTGCGGTGCAGCTCGCGCCGATGCCCTTCATATCCGCCAGTGGCTTTGTGAAGAACGCTGCGATTATCCCATAATATCAGCATGTTTTCTTCCCATTTGTGACGGTAGGTGAATTCATCGCGGCCTTGCCATGCTTGCAATTCAGCCAAAAATGCAAAGGCCTCGTCCTGCGCCATTCCTTCAATTCCGATGATATAGCCCATGGTGGAATATATCGCTTCTTCGCCGGTTTCAGGGTGGGTGCAGATCAGCGGGTGGGAGTAGGTTTCATTGGCGCTGGCATCGGGCCGGATCGCCATAGAACGATCACCTTCGCCATCCTTATCGCCATAAGCCCCGTCAGGCGCATAGGCGAGACGCGCGGAATGCACCGCAGTCAGGCCGCGCAGCTCATCCTTGCGCGCTTTGGAAAGGGCCGCAAAAGCAACGACTTGATCGGCAAACATTGTATCGCCTCCATGCGGAGGAATGTCGATTGATAGCAGGCAAGTGCCCGCTGGCGGTTTTGCTAGAAAGCTCCAATCCGAATGCCAGTTTTCTGCAAATAGCGGCGATTTCTCATCCGCTTCCCGGCAAATGGCGGCGATGTTCTCGCGCCCTTCGATGGGATCGAAAAACGGATCTTCACCAAAGCCGCCCATGGCGATGGTGAACCGCTCCAGCGCATCATCATCCATGGCCTGATCCGCAAAAGCCAGAACGCGGTGCTCTAGCCAAGCGGCGCGAATTTCAGCGATTACATCATCAGATAAGGGAGCGGATAAATCCACGCCGGTAACCCGCGCGCCGCATGCCTGACCCGATGATTTTATCTGCATATCGCCTCTACTCGTCGCCAGTTTCTTGGGTGTCATCTGGAGACGTTTGGGGGGTATCTCCCGTTTGGCCTTGTTTGGCCTCGCCGTCTCCAGAAGCCGCATCAGCACTGGTTTCGGTGCCGTTTTCACCCTCAGGAAGCTCCTCTTCCTCAGGTTCCTCGATACGGACAGCGCCGACAATCGTCTCGCCCTTGGCGACGTCGAACAGGCGGACACCCGCGCTGCCGCGCCCAATAACCCGTAGGCTATCAAGGCCGATGCGGATCAATTTGGCTTGGTCGGTGACCAGCATCAATTGATCATCGCGGGTGGCGGTGAAGCTGGCAACGACTTCGCCATTGCGCTTGATATTGTCGATATTGGTAATGCCCATTCCGCCGCGTCCAGCACGGCGATATTCATAGGCGCTGGAAATCTTGCCATAACCATTGGCGCAAACGGTGAGGATGAATTGCTCTTCTTCCGCCATGGCTGCGTGATCATCGGATAGTGCAGGCGCATTTTCATCGGCTTTCCAAGGCGCGACTTTTAAATATGTATCGCGTTCCTCTGGGGTTGCTGCGCCGCCGGTAAGGATAGAAAGTGAGACAACTTCGTCGCCTTTCTCCTTGAATTTCATTCCTCTTACGCCGGTCGACGTACGCGAAGTGAATGATCGCACATCCTCGCCAGCAAAGCGGATCGCCTTACCCATTTTGGTGGCGAGCAGCACATCATCGCCATCTTCGAGCAAGGCAACGCCGATCAATTTGTCTTCGCTTTCCGCGTCAAACTTCATTGCAAATTTGCCGTTGGATGGAATGTTTGTGAATGCATCCATAGAGTTACGGCGTACATTGCCCTTGGCCGTTGCGAATACGACCGAAAGCGCGCCCCAGCTATCCTCATCCTCGGGCAGGGGAAGCACTGTGCGGATCGTCTCGCCATCATCCAGTGACGGGAGCAGATTGACGATCGGACGGCCGCGTGTTGCTGGTCCGCCTTCCGGCAATTTCCACACTTTGATGCGGTACACTTTGCCCGATGTTGAGAAGAACAATACCGGCGTATGCGTCGAGGTGACGAACATATCGCTGATCGCATCCTCATCCTTTGTCGACATGCCTGCCCGGCCTTTGCCGCCGCGATTTTGCGCCCGGAAAGTGGAGAGCGG
>CALFEA010000161.1 GCA_937950385.1 uncultured Altererythrobacter sp.
AATGGGACAAAGCCCAAACTCACGCCAGCATCGTCCCGCACACGATTGAAGAAGCCTATGAAGTCGCGGACGCTGTCGAAACTGGCGACGCGGATGAATTGCGCGGCGAACTTGGTGATCTCTTGTTCCAAACCGTATTCCAAGCCCGCATCGCTGAAGAAGCTGGCGAATTCGATTTTGACGATGTCGCAAAAGCCATCAGCGATAAATTGGAAACACGCCACCCACATATCTTTGGCGATGAGGATATGCCCGGCGGTATGAAAGAAGAACGCTGGGAAGCTCTGAAAGCTGAGGAACGCAGTCAGCAAGGCGCCACCAGCGCAATGGACGGCGTTGCCAAGGCTTTGCCCGCATTGATGCGCGCACAAAAACTGCAAAAACGCGCGGCGCGCACCGGGTTTGATTGGCCAGATCCATATGGCTCCAAAGCCAAAATTCATGAGGAAATTAAAGAGCTTGAAACGGCAAGCTCATCTGAAAACCAGATTGAGGAAGCCGGTGACTTACTTTTCGCAGCGGTGAATTTTGTGCGCGCTCACGGCATTGCTGCAGAGGATGCTTTGCGCGCGGCCAATGCCAAATTTGAAAAGCGCTTTCGTTCGATGGAGGCTTTGGCTGATGGAAAGTTCGCTGAGCTTAACCTCGATCAGCAAGAGGAACTGTGGCAAGAGGCTAAGCGCCGGGAACGCTCATAGGCTTTCAAATTGGCCCAATTCTTTTGGGTTAAGCCGGACAGTTATATTGCGCATCGGCTGACCTTCTGCCGACGCTTGCGCTTCCTCATCCAGCAGCACATCGCCATGCGCATGAAGCCACGCGAGCCGCTTTCCATCGGCAGACGGAACATTGAGCTCAACTGTCACGGCCGCGCGGGTCAACTTGCTTTCAACCGTCTTGAGAAGGTTTGGAACCCCCTCCCCGGTCAAGGCAGAGACCATCATCACATCATCTTGCTCAGCCGCCACTTGACGCAATTCATCTGCCGCTGCCTGATCGATCAAATCAAGCTTGTTCCACACTTCGAGAATTGGAATGGCATGCTCAGGATCAGCCCCCTCCTCGCCAGCAGATGATACGCCCAGGTCGCTCAAAACTTCCAAGACCTGTTTCTTCTGCGCGAGATTGGCCGAGTTCGACATATCACGCACATGCAGAATGATATCGGCGCTCGTCACCTCCTCCAATGTAGCGCGAAATGCCGCGACCAATTGTGTTGGCAAATCGGAAATAAACCCGACCGTATCCGACAAGATCACTTTCTCAATTGCAGGCAGAGCAATGGCCCGCATGGTTGGGTCGAGTGTGGCAAACAGCAGATCCTCTGCCATCACCTCTGCGCCCGTTAACCGATTGAAAAGCGTGGATTTGCCCGCATTGGTATAGCCAACAAGCGCAACCACCGGCCAAGGCGCCCTTCCCCGCCGATCACGGTGCAGGCTGCGGGTTTTGCGCACTTGCTCAAGCTCGCGCCGCAAACGGCCCATGCGCTGGCGGATCATCCGCCTATCGGCCTCAATCTGCGTCTCGCCAGGCCCGCCTAAAAAGCCAAAGCCGCCGCGTTGACGCTCAAGGTGGGTCCAGCTGCGCACAAGGCGGCTCTGCTGATAATCGAGATGCGCAAGTTCAACTTGTAGACGCCCCTCGGCAGTCGCCGCTCTCTCGCCGAATATCTCAAGGATCAGGCCGGTCCGGTCGATAACTTTGCGTTTGAGCGCGGTTTCCAAATTGCGCTGTTGAATGGGGCTGAGCGCGCCATCGACAACCACCAATTCCGCCTCATATTGTTCGCATTGGACTGCGATTTCATCGACTTGGCCTGAGCCGAACAATGTGTTGGGTTTCACTTGGCGCACGGGCACAACGCGCGACAACGCAATCTCCACGCCGATCGCAAGCGCTAGCCCGCATGCCTCAGCCAATCGGTCCTCAGCATCAAGGTCATAGGAAACACGGTGGACATTCGGGCACAACACCAGTGCCCGCGCCCCGCGCGTTACCTCACCTAATAGGTCATCATCAAAGCTCAGTCTTCGTCGCCTTCTTCCCATTCATCGCTGAGATCGACAGCAGATGCGGGCTGGATGGTGGAGACGGCATGCTTATACGCGAGTTGGACGAAGCCATCACGCTCCAGCAACATGCAGAACAAATCATAGGCCGCAATTCGTCCCTGCAACATAACACCGTTCACCAAGAACATCGTCACTTGCACATCGGCGTCGCTGACACGCGACAAAAACACGTCCTGAAGCAGGCGCTGTTTCTTGTTACTGCCTTGGCTAACGAATTGCTGATCATCGACCGGAACTCCGGGCATAATGGTTGAGATCGCGTGCTTATAAACCAATTGCGATTGGCCATCACGGCGCAGAAAAATCGAAAAATTGTCGAACCACGTGACGATGCCTTGCAGCTTAACGCCCTTCACAAGAAAGATCGTGACAGAGGTTTTGCTCTTGCGCAAAAGATTGAGGAACGCGTCCTGCAGATTGGCCTGACGCGAATCTTCGCTGGTCAGTGTTTCATGATTTTGAGTAATCGCATCAATGTCCGTCTCTGCATCAGAAACGGCGCGCGGGCGTGCGGACAAAGTGCGTCCAGTGGACATTGTGTGTCTCCTATTATTGGCAGGAACGAAGTCATTCCCACAATCTGGTTTGGCCAATACAATTGGCGCAATCCGATTTTGCATCCCGATAATGACGGCAAACAGGCCTCAGTGCAATTCGAAAATATGCAAGCCCTGCTGTTCGCGGCCAAGCCTAAGAAACTATTGTTCGTTTTGCGTTTCGCGACGCTCTGTCATGCCAAGCAATTTGAGTTTGCGGTGCAATGCAGAGCGCTCCATCCCGATAAAAGTCGCCGTTTTGGAAATATTTCCAGAAAAACGCCTAATCTGAATGCTGAGATATTCGCGCTCAAAACTCTCACGCGCCTCGCGCAATGGAACGCCCATCATGGCCGCAAATCCGGAACCG
>CALFEA010000162.1 GCA_937950385.1 uncultured Altererythrobacter sp.
CGCGGCTTTGCCCGCCATGGACGGAACGATCGTTACAGCTGTCGCGCCGGAGCCGACAACGACGATTTTCTTGCCTGCATAATCGAGATTTTCGGGCCAGAATTGTGGGTGGATGACCTCGCCATTAAAGGCGCTGGTATCAAAGCCTGCGTCATAAGGATCATCATAATCATAATAGCCAGAGCCAAGGTATAGGAAGCCCACGCGCAGCTGGCTGGATGTTCCATCGCTTGCCTCTAGGCTGACATGCCAGCATCCCTCTTCGGAGTTGAAATTGGCCGCGACCACTTTTTGTCCAAAGCGAATTTTCTGGCGAATGCCGCGCTCATCAACGATGCGGTTGAGATATTCCATGATCGAAGGCGCATCAGCGATGGTCTTTTCATGCTTCCACGGCTCAAACACGAATCCCAGTGTATGCATATCGCTGTCAGAGCGGATGCCGGGATAGCGGAACAAATCCCATGTCCCGCCCAGATCCTCGCGCATTTCGACGATTCCGTATGAAAGATCAGGACATTGCATACCCATATGAGCAGCCATGCCGATGCCGGAAATTCCGGCGCCTACGATCAGAACTTCATAATCGAGCGCGCTGTTAGCCATCACTTCATTCTCCTAATAGATGCGAAGTAAGCACAGGATGGCACGAAAGGCCAGTGAGGATTGCGATTTGCAACTGACTTAGTAATTTTGATGGGCTAGGGCGCGGCGCTATGAAATCACCTCCATATTATGCCTTCGCCGTCCTCTTTTCTTGCGCGCCTTCCTATCTTAGCGCGCAAGAAGCAGCTGACGAAAATGTGATCATTGTTACAGGTCAAGGGTTGGAGGATGCTCCCTCAACCGGCGCCTATGCTGTCACCGATTTGGACCGCGAAGTGATCGAAAGTGCAGCGTCCGGCAGGCTGGAAGATGTGCTGCGTAATGTTGCCGGTTTTCAGCAATTCCGCCGTTCTGACAGCCGTTCCTCCAATCCCAGCGCGCAAGGCGTCACTTTGCGGGGGCTGGGCGGCAATGCATCGTCGCGGGCGCTGGTGCTGCTTGACGGTGTGCCAATGGCTGATCCGTTTTTTGGCTATATCCCTTTGAGCGCGATTGATCCCTCGGGGCTTTCTTCTGTGCGGGTTACGCGCGGCGGTGGCTCTGGGCCGTTTGGAGCGGGGGCTTTGTCTGGGACGATTGAATTGGAAAGCGCCAATGCCAGCGGGCTGGCGGCCTCTGCCTTGGTCAACAACCGCGCAGAAACGGAGATTTCCAACAGCTATGGCGCGCAGCTGGGCGCAGGCTTTGCTGCAGTGCATGGGCGCTGGGATAGGGGCAAAGGCTTCTTCACTACGCCCACCGATCAGCGCGTTCCTGCCACAGCGCGGGCGCGTTTTGATAGCTGGTCCACCGGCCTGCGCGTTGCCGTTCCGGTGAGTGATACAGTCGAGCTGCAAGCGCGGGGGCTGTTTTTTGATGACAGCCGAACCTTGCGCTTTGACGGGGCGGATTCGCGTCACCAAGGCCAAGACGCCAGCGTGCGTTTGGTTGGCAAAGGCGCATGGCAATTTGATGCGCTTGCCTATGTACAGGCGCGCAATTTCGCCAATGAAGTGATTAGCTCAACGCGCTTTGTACGGGTGCTGGATCAGCGCAATACACCCTCGACCGGCATTGGCGGCAAGCTGGAAATACGCCCGCCTGTGGGCGATGCGCATACTTTGCGGATTGGCGCGGATTACCGCAAATCAGATGGTGAACTTCAGGAAGAGAACTTCAGCGCTTTTTCAGGGGCATTGCGCGAACGCCGCCGCGGCGGCGGCACGAATAGCGATCTGGGCTTCTTTATTGAGGATGATTGGACACCCGGTGCATTTGGCGGGGCATTGGTTCTCACCGGCGGGTTGCGCGCTGATCGCACATCCATATCTGGCGGCTTTTATCGCGCGGTGAATGCGAGCGGGGCATTGGTGCAGGAGAACATCGCCCCTGACCGTTCGGATTGGTCAGTGAGTTGGCGCAGCGGTGCAGCCCTTGCTGCCAGTGATACGCTCAAACTGCGCGCAGCGGCCTACACCGGCTTGCGCTTGCCAACTTTGAACGAGCTTTACCGCCCCTTTGTAATCTTCCCAATTGTGACGCAGGCCAATGCCGCGCTTGAGAATGAACGTTTGCGCGGGTTTGAACTGGGCGCAGATTTCGCGCCAACAGATGATGTGTCCTTCGCGCTCACGGCTTTTGATAACAAAGTCAAAAACGCCATTGCCAATGTCACACTCACGCCGACCTTGCGCCAACGCCAGAACTTGCCTGCTATTTCGGCAAGGGGGATTGAGGCGGGGCTTAAGACAAAGCTGGGCGATTTGCGCTTTGATGGTTCGCTTGGGTTTACTGACGCTCAGATTGAAGGCGAGGGCACATCGCTAGCGTTGGACGGCAATCGTCCGCCGCAAGTGCCGCGCTGGTCTGGCTCTGCGCGCCTTGCATGGCAGCCTGCTGGCAAATGGACGCTTGCAGCAACGCTAAGATACACTGGCGCGCAATTTGAAGATGATAGCGAGGCGGTTGCGCTGCCTGCTGCAACAACCTTGGATATGTTTGCCGAAATCCCGCTTTTGCGCCGATTTTCGCTAATCGCGCGCGCTGAAAACATCACAGATGAGGCCATCGTGACGCGAAATTCGGGCGGCGCGGTCGATTTGGGCGCGCCAAGAACATTTTGGCTAGGTGTCCAATTGCGCAATTGACGTAGGGTCACAGCGGGCAAAAGCGCAGCGGCCAAACCGTGCTGTGGCAATTATGCATCTTGCGGATAACAAGCGTGATTGGCGCTATTGCGTTGTGCGTTGCCGCTGATACTCTCCACACAATAATAAAAGTACGTGGAGAGGTACAATATGACATATAAGTTCGCGTCGCGTGCGGCGTCCCTGCTGGCTACCAGTGTTCTGGCAACCGGCATCGCTGCAAACCCAGCCTTTGCTCAAGACGCTCAAGAGGGCGCAGAAGAGGCTGATGATAATGTGATCATCGTGACGGCGACACGCCGCGCGCAAGATGTTCAAGACATTCCTATTGCTGTGACCGCGGTTACACCGGAGCAGCTGGAA
>CALFEA010000163.1 GCA_937950385.1 uncultured Altererythrobacter sp.
AAGCGGCTTCATAGCTTTTCTCAGACTTGGGCAAAGTGACGCGGGTTTTGACGATCCATTTTCCGGTTTGGAATACAGATAGCATCGAGGTTTGCTCTTCGGCGGGCTTGCCTGCGCGCGCCGGGATGGAATAGTCATACATTGCCAGCCCAAGACCCAAATTGGCATCTTTTGCCTCGCCGCCATCTTTCTGCATGCGGCCAAGGATTGCTCCGGCCAAAGGTTTGATAACGCCGCGGTGGCATTGCTGACCTTCGGCTGTGCGCTCTGTCACAGTGACGGGCGTGCTGTTATGAAATTGGGTGATGGCATCTTTTGCGCCTTTATAAGCAATCGGGCCGGTTAGCCCCTCGGCCGTGTAAATATACAGAGTAAGACGCGAGAGGCCTGCCTCATCAACCCGGTCATATTGGCAACCGCTGTTTGTTCCGTCAGGTGCATAATCGGTAATGGCGGTCAGCGTTAAATCGCGAAAAGTGTCTGCGCAAATCGCGCCGCTCTTTGCGTGAACGTAGTTCCGGCCCTTATCCGTTGTCACAGGCAACCAGATTGATGGGTCGGGCTGTAGACTTAGGCCGCGCCTAGCTTGTTGCGCAGGCACTTCGGTTACAGATGGCGGGGAGGGCATCTTTTTGATTTCAGATGGGGCTTTATCAGCCTCCGACTGTGCTGCGACACTCGCCGGAGCAAGCAATGCAGCAGCGGCGGAAAACATGACGGCAGTTGCACAAGTAAAACGCATAAATTCCCCTATTGGTCCATTCTTTGGCGGTTAGCCTTAGCGCAAATGCACCGCTGGCGCGTGAACCTAGGCTGAAATTGAGTGGATTGGAAAGGCAATACGGCGGCAGGCAGTGTGCACCAGCGCGCGATTATTGCGCAGCTTCGGCGACTTCATCGCTTTCGGTCAGCTGACGGTTCCACATTTCTGCATAAAGTCCGCCCTTTACGAGCAGCGCGTCGTGTTTGCCCTGCTCGGCCAAGCGGCCTGCCTCCAGCACAAGAATATTGTCAGCATCGGCAATGGTCGAAAGCCGGTGCGCAATCGCCAAGGTTGTGCGGCTTTGCGCAATGCGCTGCAAAGTGGACAGAATGTCCTGTTCAGTGCGGGTATCAAGCGCGCTGGTTGCCTCATCTAGAATCAAGATTGGCGGATTTTTCACAAGCGTGCGGGCAATGGCCACGCGCTGCTTTTCGCCGCCGGACAGTTTTAATCCGCGTTCGCCAACCTGCGTGGCAAGCCCATCGGGCAAGTCTTGGATGAAGGGCCAAATGCTGGCATCGCGAGCAGCTTGCTCAACCACGGCCTCATCCGCTGTGCCTGAGCCATAGGCGATATTATAGCCGATGGTGTCGTTGAACAGGACGCTATCCTGCGGGACGATACCGATATTTGCCCGCACGCTGTCTTGCTGATGCTGAGCGATATCTTTGCCGTCGATTAAAATACGGCCCGATTGCGGATCGTAGAAACGGAACAGCAAGCGCGCGATGGTGCTTTTGCCCGCACCTGACGGGCCAACGATGGCCACGCTCGATCCGGCGGGTACTTCAAAGCTGAGGCCTTTCAAAATTGTGCGTTCTAGTTCGTAGCCAAAATGCACATTATCGAAGATGATATGGGGTTTGCGCACAATGAGGGCAGGCGCGCCGGGCGGGTCCGTTACCTCCAGCGGGGTATCCATCAATTTGAACATTGCGCCCATATCGACAAGGCCTTGGCGGATGGTGCGATAGACCCAACCAAGCAGATCAAGCGGGCGGAACAGTTGAAGCAGATAGGTGTTTACAAACACCAGGTCACCGACGGTCAGCTCGCCCTTGCTCCAACCCCAAACGGTAAAGGCCATAGCTGCCGCCATCAGCGAATTGGTGATCAGCGCTTGGACCATATTGAGCAGGCCGAGCGAGTTTTCGCTCTTTATTGCTGCTTCCGCATAGGAACTGGCCGCCCTTGTGTAGCGTTTTTCTTCGCGCTCTTCTGCGCCGAAATATTTGACCGTTTCGTAATTGAGCAGAGAATCGACCGCGCGGTGCAGCGCCTGCCCATCCAGATCATTCATCTCGCGCCGCAATTTGGTGCGCCATTCTGTGATCCAGCGAGTGACCGCGATATAGGTGACTACGGTGAAGCCGGTAGCCGCAACCATTTCCCAGCCAAAATTGATGTAAAAGATGACGCCAACCGCGATCAGCTCAATGGCTGTTGGTGCGATGTTGAACAGCAGGAAATAGAGCATCATGTCGATGCTTTTCGTGCCGCGCTCAATCACCTTGGTCACCTCGCCCGTGCGGCGTGACAAGTGAAAGCGCAGTGACAGGCGGTGGAGCCGGTGAAAGACGTCGGTTGCAAGATTGAGCGTTGCAACCTGGCCCACACGCTCGAACACCATATTGCGCAATTGATCAAAAGCGACCGAGGTGAAGCGGCCAAGCCCGTAAGCCAGAACCAATGCAAGCGCGACGCTCAAGGCTTGGCTCATTGCATCACCAGATGGCGTGCCCTCCATTGCATCCACTGCATCGCGGTACGCAAAGGGCAGGGATAGGATTACGGCTTTGGCCGCCAGCACCAGCATCATCGCAATAACGATGCGCCGTTTCAGTGAAGGATTATCCCGCGGCCATAGATAAGGCAGAAACCGCCGCAGCGTTTGCCATCCATCGGTTTCAAGCTCGCGCTTGGCGTCATCAGATGTGGAAGTATCAGGCGGCATTGCTTGTCACATGTGGGCGCGGGCAAGTGCATGCACAAGCGGCAAGCGCGAAAACACATACATTATAATCGGGCAGTGCCCCGTTTACAGGCGGCTGGCATTTTCTCGGCGTATCCTCTGCCGGATTTGGTATTTGCTCGGCAGATCGAACAATATGCGCTTGGTTGAAAAATCAATCGCAACCCGCTCAAAGATCCGCAAATGCTGCATCCCTAGCGACAAAACCGGCTTGTCCTGAAGGCCCAATGCCTCAAATGCGGGGGCATCTGCGTAGGTTATGGGCATATTGCGCAGGGCCAAACCTTGGATTTTAATCTCCCGAGCAATCGACATTTCGCCTTGCATCGAGACACCGTTTACGTCGGTTGTTGTCACATCTTGCGCGCGCCTTGCTCTGATCTTGCGCTGCAAAGCGAGATTGCCGAGGCTGCCTTGGGCGCCAGTGTCGATAATGACGGTGGCTTTCACGCCTTCTATCTCTGCATTGGTAACTAGCAATTGGCCAAGCTTTGGCCGCGCACGCACGATGATGTCAAAGCCGCGATTGCTGCTATTGTCCTCTGCATCGGCGACTGCGATTGTTTCGTTCCGAAAGTCGATTAGGACTCGCATATCTTGCAGGCTGTCGAGCCCGATGATCCCATCAGCCCCAAGATTGTGGCGATTGAGCACGGGGGCTGCGATATCGTAGAGCGTGCGGCTGCCGAATTCTAACTGCTCAAGCTCAACCATATTGACCGAGCGGCGGCTGGCCATCCCAACCAATGTCGCAGTGCCAAGGGGTTTGAGGCTCAAGGCATCATTGATCCGATGCGTGACCACTGTTGCCTGCGATCCGGTGTCGATCATAAAGTCATAGGGGCCAGCGCCATCAATAGTGACCGGCACTGTATATCGCTGATTGCGGTCAGTATCGAGGTCAAGCACCTCGGTGGCGGCATCGGTAAGACTGGGCGCAATTGCGCCGTCTTTCGCGGGATTTTTCAACGGTTCGACAGCTGCACTTGTGACGGCAAGCGCCATCACCGAGGCTATTGCCGGGGCCGTCCAAATCGCGTTCATTGCCGTTTCTCCTTTAAATGAGAAAGCAGACTAACACTAAATCGGCAGATACCATAATTGTTAGGCTGGCGAGGGCGGGGCCGCCTCAACCTTAGGGCGCAATATTGCCCAGGTTTCCTTGACCAGCCTGGGCCAGACAAACCACATGGTCGCGCTATATGTAGCCGCGCCCACAAAGGCTTGCAGCGCAAGATCGGCAATCGCCAAGTCAAACCGCATATATGTCTGCACCAGAATGACGGAGCCAGCCATAACGGCGACACAGACAAAGATCGGCAGCAATTCACGTAGCAAAGCAAATGGGCTCACCCCGATGCGCGGCAGTGTCAGCGTCAATGTAAATAGCAGCAAGCAGGGTGCTGCAATCCACCATGCATGAACCAGCCCCATGGTCCCTTGATGCGCGCCCCATAAAAATGCGCATGGCATAATTATCGCGCCTGCAATGCTGGTGGTTAGGTAAATTTGCGGTTTGCCGATCGAATTGGTCGTGGGCGAACATATAAAGTGGA
>CALFEA010000164.1 GCA_937950385.1 uncultured Altererythrobacter sp.
CGGTGTACGCGCCCGCTGCCAGCTTCAAAATATCGCCCGCCTTCGCATTTTTGAGAGCCGTTTCAATCGCGCCTTCTGTGGGCGCGGCCGAAATGACTTTGCCTGTGCCAAAGATGGTGTTTTGTGCAGGCTTGGAATACCATTTGGGGCCGGTTTTATCGCGGGCAATGGGCGCCAAATCGCGCGGCGCACCGATAGTCGCGAGTGCCGGATCGGTAGGATAGAGCAAACCGTTTTCAGCGCGCTCAAGCTCAGTCGCCATCGGTTTGAGCGAGGCAAGCGCGCTGTGCACTTTGCCAGAAATCAGGCGATTGCCAGAAAAGGCGATCCCCGAAATATCGGCATCCACTTCGATAAATGTGCCGTCTGAATTGCTGGAGAGGATGTTGTTTGCAAACACGCTGTCCACTGGTGCGGCGGAACGCTCTTCATCTGCCCCTGCTCCCAAAGTGATGCGGTGGCTGTCGATGACTGAATTGCGCTCAATCTTCGCATTGGAGACTTGAACGTAGCGATTGACCGGAGAATTGGGCACGCCGTTCATCACGGTGAGCGCGCCAGAGAACCCGGCGCCGCGCAGGCCCTCCATATAGTTTTCGCGTACGGTTTGATCGCCATTGATAACGCGAATGCCGCCGGTGTGATCCTTGCCCCGGCCAAGAAACACATTGCGCTCAATCAGATTGCCGTCGCCGTGACGCAAAGTCACCGCGCCGCGACTGCTATCAAAGACATTGCCGCGCACGATATTGACGCCAGCTTTGATGGAGATGATTTCAACCTCGCCATCGGTGCGTTCAAAATAGTTGTTTTCGATCAGAGTGTTCGAATTGAACATGGAATACTTGCTGGTGCCAACGCGCAAAGTCTCGCCGCCATTGGAGCCCAGAACCGGGCGATGGCCGAAATAATTGTGATCAATGCGGTGTCCATTTTCTTGGCTGTCCGCGCTGTCGAGACGCACGGCAAAGGTCACGCCCTTATTGGTCTTGCCGGCCAAATAGCTATGATCGAACCGGTTGTTCTTGCCATACATGCCGACCCAATAATCGCTTTCATAGCGGTCAGGCTTGCTAAAGCCATCGACGACCATTTCGGTCATACGGCTATTGCTGGCGAGGTCTTTTTTCGTGCGGCGGAATGACAGCACTTCGCCCGTTGGGCTATAGCCACCCAGAAAGGTCAGACCTTTGACCAAAATATGCTGGCCGCCAATACGCAGATTGCTCTTGCCAGAAATAACAACTTTACCCGGCGTCTCCGAAGTCAAAACAATCGGTTTTTTGGCGGTGCCCTTGCCGCTCAGGACAATCTCAAAATCTTCCCAATTGCCATTGGCTAGGACAATCACATCACCAGCTTGGACCTTTTTGGCAGCGGAGAAATACTCAGCCTGCGTTTTAACGTAGAATTCTTCTGCCAATGCAGGAGATACGCCCAGCACCAATGCGCAGACAAACAGCCATAGCCTTACGATCATCGGTACCCTCTCACATAACTTATGCGAAAGGGCTATCAGGCGATATGAAGGCAGTCAACCAATCTATTATACCCAAAAACAAACATTGGATAACCAATTGGTATAGTTAGGTTGAAACACCTGTCAGGAAGCGCTCGCGGCTCTGGGAAACGCGCTCTTGCACTTCCCGCATGGCCTCGCGCTCTGTCACATCGAGCATAGTGCCGATCAAACGGTGGAAGTGCGTGCGCATCGCGGCTCTTGCACGGTCTGAATCGCGGGCCAGCAAAGCGTCGAGAATTTCCTGATGCTCCTTGCCACGTGTTCCAGGATCATCATCGCAAATCGCTTCATAGGTGCGCTTCACCTCAGGCAATTCCTCGCGCATGCGCCAGAACGTTTCGATAGTGTAGAGCAATGCGCCATTGCCAGAGGCCCTAGCGATGGTTGCGTGGAATTCGCCATCAGCCGCTGTAGACACATCATCATCAGAGGATTTCATATCCTCGATAAGACTGGTCAGTTTTGCGAGATCTTCATCGGTGATCAGCTTGGCTGCAAGCGCAGCGGCCTCCGCCTCTACCAAAGACCGCGCCTCAGTCACTTCAAACGCGCTAACCTCAGGCAGAGCACCGGGCCTCTCTGGCTGTTCATCACAAACATAAACGCCCGCACCGGTTTTGATTTCGATCCGCCCAATGGCCTGCAAAGCAATCTCGGCCTCGCGGACAGTGACCCGGCTAACGTCAAAACGTTCCGCAAGCTCTCTTTCGCCTGGCAAGCGTGATCCAGGCGGAAACACACCCTCATCGATCAACTGTGAAAGTTGTTCTGCAATCGCATGAAACAATCTTTGTTCAGCCATTATGCGCCAAGCCCCATCTTGCGTCTAAATTTCTTCTCTTATGGTCACTAGCGGAAAAAAACAGCATTTGTCACTCACACTAGTCAGTTGGCCCCCATTTGCTTTGAACTCTTCCCATTTTGAAGCGAAATATCAAGCGCGGCAGAGCGGTGTAAAACCAGCCCTGCCGCACCCAAAATGATTAGAACTTAAACCGAACACCAGCAAAGTAACGCGGGCCATAGACCAACACTTGGCTCAGATCATCGGATGCCCCGCGGAAATCGGTGCGCGGCTCGTTGAACAGGTTGATCCCCTCAAGAGTGAACCGCACATTGTCGTTCAACTTGTAAGAAACGCGGGCTTCAAAAACGCCCACATCATCAACAAAGCGCAAACGGCCCGGAGTGGACACGAATTGCTGGAAGTAGTTGCTGCGATATTTGTACACGCCTTGGAAGTCGAACGGGCCGATCTCGTAATAGGCTTGTGCAGACAGAACGTGCTTAGAGAAGCCAGGCAAATTGCCAGGCGCAACCAGGCCGTTCACAGTGGTGCGTGTGCCGTCAGCGGCAACATCAGTTAGCGCGCCGAGCACATCATCTTCAAACTCGAAATTGGAGTCTGCGTAATTGTAGCTCAGCTTGAAGCCAAGACC
>CALFEA010000165.1 GCA_937950385.1 uncultured Altererythrobacter sp.
ATCGTTGAGTACCTTGCGGTTCAGGCCCGCACGAATAAGCTAAAAGGCCCAATTTTGTGCCTTGTTGGTCCTCCGGGGGTCGGCAAAACCTCGCTCGGCAAATCAATCGCCAAGGCAACGGGCCGCGAATTTGTCCGCCAATCCTTGGGCGGTGTGCGTGACGAAGCTGAGATACGCGGCCACCGGCGCACTTACATTGGCTCAATGCCGGGCAAAATCGTTAGCAATCTGAAGAAAGCCGGTTCGAGCAATCCGCTGTTCTTGCTCGATGAAATTGACAAATTGGGTCAAGATTTCCGCGGCGATCCAGCATCGGCTTTGCTCGAAGTGCTTGATCCAGAGCAAAACAACAGCTTCCAAGACCATTATCTCGAACTTGATCTAGATCTGTCGGAAATCATGTTTGTGACCACCGCAAACAGCCTTGATTTGCCGCAGCCCTTGCTCGACCGGATGGAGATCATCCGGCTTGAAGGGTATACTGAGGACGAGAAAGTCGAGATTGCGACCCGGCACTTGCTGCCTAAGGTTGTCGATGATCACGGCCTAAAAGACGGTGAGTTTTCACTGAGCGAAGAGGCACTGCGCGATTTGGTGCGCTATTACACCCGTGAAGCGGGCGTGCGGACATTGGAGCGTGAACTGGCCAAATTGGCCCGCAAGTCCCTGCGCAAAATTCTTGAGAAAGAAACGGCAAGTGTGGCGATCACCCCAGAAAATCTGGGTGATTTTTCAGGCGTGCGCAAATTCAAGCACGGGGTCTCTGAAGAAGAAGCGCAAATCGGCGCGGTAACGGGTCTTGCTTGGACGTCTGTGGGCGGAGAATTGCTCGACATTGAATGCGTAACAACGCCGGGCAAGGGCGAGGTGAAATCCACCGGCAAGCTGGGTGATGTGATGAATGAGAGTATCGCGGCGGCTTTCAGCTTCGTGAAATCGCGCGCGCCAGCTTACGGCATTAAACCGAGTATTTTTCAGCGTAAGAATATCCACATTCACCTGCCTGAGGGTGCGACACCTAAGGATGGGCCAAGTGCCGGTATTGGCATGGTGACTTCAATCGTCTCCACGCTTTCCGGTGTTGCTGTGCGCCCTGATATCGCCATGACGGGCGAGGTCACCTTGCGCGGGCGAGTATTGCCGATCGGCGGATTGAAGGAAAAGCTGCTCGCTGCGTTGCGGGGCGGGATTAAAACCGTTCTCATTCCAGAGGAAAATGTGAAGGATTTGGCTGAAATTCCGGCGAAGGCAAAGGAAGGTCTAGAGATCATTCCAGTGTCGCATGTTGATACGGTTTTGGAACATGCTTTGGTTAGCGGGCTCACGCCGATTGAGTGGACAGAGGCCGATGATTTGGCCAGCCAACCCTTACCTCATACGCCTAACCCTGAGCTGCCCACAGCCCATTAAATACTTTTGTCAACTGTAACGAATCGCTTTTTGCAATAGGTGTTGCATTTTATGGAACACTGTGCGGATGAGTCAGATAATAGCCTTTTTGGCTCAATATAGGCCAAAAGACCTAAAATTTGCGGCGTTTGACGCTCAAATGGACGAATTTGCCCTTGAATAAGCTGTGCAAAGTCTGTCATTTAACATTTATCGTGGAACGCTTTTAATAGCGCGACCAGAACTTTAATTGAATTAGGGGGTCTCAAACATGAACAAAAACGATCTGATCGGCTCAGTTGCTGAATCAAGCGGTTTGTCAAAAAGTGATGCAGCAGGAGCAGTCGAGGCTGTTTTTGATTCTATTACCAAAGCATTGTCGGGTGGAGACGAAGTGCGTTTGGTGGGTTTTGGGACTTTTTCAGTAGCCAAACGCAAGGCATCGACGGGCCGCAATCCGCGCACAGGCGAGCCGATGAACATTCCGGCGTCAAACCAGCCTAAGTTTAAGGCAGGTAAGGGTTTGAAAGATTCGGTGAATTAAGCTCTTTCTCTATTTGCTGAGCAACCTCTCGGCTATAAAAAACCCCGCTAGGATCGCTCCTGCGGGGTTTTTCTTTGCGCGTTTTAGTGGGTTCGTTGCTAAGGCGTCAGCTTAACAAGAGCAGTCGGTGCGGTTTTGCGCTGAGGGTTTATAGCCCAGCTCAGGCGCTGCATCGTTCCTTCTGAACTGGCGCCTTCATCGGTATTATTGGCAAGGATTTGCCCATCCGTGATTACCGAAAACGTGCCATCCACGACTGGGAAACCAGGAGGGCCATCGGGCATTGCCTCTGACATTCCGTCTTGACCAAGCATAGCAAGGCCTGAGAGCCCCGCCATTCCGCCCATCATTGAACCCATCATGCTGGCTTCAGTTGGCGGCGCGAAACCGGGTGCATTGACCCGAACCACGCCATCCTTGCGCACAATTGCCTCGACAAAAATTGTATTGCGGGCAAAACCTTCGATGACTGGAAACATCATATCGTGGCTCATTTCGCCTTCGATTGCATAGTCTACATCAAACTTGCCATCGCCCAGATGCACGACCTCGTTCCAGCCCTTATGACGCAGCAAAAGTTGTTCCAGCTTGAAAGCAGCCTCGGGGTCTTTCGGGTCAATCCCGCCCATCATGGCCGCCATTTGCTTGGCCTGTTCTTGCGCTCTGGCTGCGCGGTCTTCTGCGCCTGCATTCCATTCTGCGCGTTGTTCCTCGGTTTCGCGCTGCGAACACTCGCGTGAGAAACTTTCTTCATCGTAACAATTGGCTTCGAACTTCTCTGTAGTTTCGCTCATCTGCGCCAGCTTGCTGAGGCCGAGAAAGTGGATTTCGCCATCATAGGTAAAGGCAAACTCGCCGCCTTGCTTAAGAGTTAATTCTGAGGTGAATTTTCCCGGCATAATAAAGCAGCCGCTCAGCACCACAGACAGTGCTGCGAGCAGTGAAGCCGCCGTTAAGCGTTTGGATCTTTGGATATTCATTTAATTCCCCCAAAAAGTTCAATTGCGTGTGGCTGCAGCGTAAAGCGCAATTGCTGCGGCATTACTAACGTTCAAGCTTTCAATCGCGCTGGTGATCGGTAATTTGGCAAGGGCATCACAGTGCCCCTCGATATTATGCCGCATTCCTTCGCCTTCCGCGCCCAGAACCAAGGCGACCGCGCCCGTTGGCAAAGCTTCGGATAGGGTCGCATCAGCTGCGCCGGTTAAACCAATGCGCCAATAGCCAGCCTCTGCCATTTCTTCCATTGCGCGGGCGAGGTTAACGACGCGCACCCAAGGCACGGTTTCCAATGCACCAGAGGCAGATTTGGCGAGCACGCCGCCTTCGGGCGGAGCGTGGCGATCCTGCGTTACTAATGCTGCTGCACCAAATGCTGCGCAAGAACGCATAATTGCGCCAACATTGTGCGGATCGGTGACCTGATCGAGGATGACGATGGGCTTATCTGCATCGCCGCCAAGAAAACTGTCGAGAAATTGGTCGGGCAGGGGATCGCATTCCAGCACCAACCCTTGGTGAGGGGCATCCTTTGCCACCATCCGGCCAAGATCGGCAGGCTCAGCATATTCTACCGGAAAATCATTCGGTAATTCGCCATCCATTGCCTCCACACCCTCGCGTGTCGCCCACAATTTGCGGTGCTGGCGATTTGGGTTCTTTAGAGCGGCTTCCACTGCATGCCGCCCCCAAAGCCGTACAATTGACGCAGTGCCCTTGCCTGAGCCGCGTCCGCCCTTCATCCGGCCAGCTCTTCCTCTAAGAGCACGCTTGCGCTCGCCATTTGCCATTCTTGATTTCCTAATTTCACCTTTGATGCGCCCTAGTGACAGCCCACCCTTTGACAGGCAAGCATTGACAGGCAGGCGGGGCTTCGCCATTGGGTCGCCTCTCGGCAAAACGCGGGCTCATTTTGAGTGCGCAAATTTACCCGCAGCGATGTATGTGGACAGGTGGCCGAGTGGTTAAAGGCAGCAGACTGTAAATCTGCCCGCGCAAGCGTACATAGGTTCGAATCCTATCCTGTCCACCATCGCGGCTTTCTCAACTTTACCACAGTGATGTGGGCGCGGGCCAATTGCCGCTTGCCGAGCAAAGGCGCGGTCGATAATCACTCGCTCCATGACACAAACTTACCATCCCGTGATTTCGTCCACCGGCCTTTTTACACCGGAAGAATCGATCTCTAATGAAGAGCTCGTTGCCAGCTTCAACGCTTATGTGGAGCTGCACAATACCCAGAACGCTGATGCTATCGCGGCGGGAGAAGTAGAGGCACTGCACCCTTCCTCGGTGGAGTTCATTGAAAAGGCGAGCGGTATTAAGGCGCGCCATGTAATGGCGAAGCAGCCATTGCTCGATCCTGAAATTATGGCCCCGCGCTGGGACGAACGGTCTGACGAAGACCTCTCCATCATGGCAGAAATCGGCGTAAAAGCGTGCGAGCAAGCTTTGAAAGCAGCGGGCCGGGAGGCCAAAGATGTCGACGCCGTGCTGTGTGCAGCGTCCAATATGCAGCGCGCTTACCCCGCGATGGCTGTGGAAATTCAGGCGGCCTTGGGCATTGATGGCTTTGGCTTTGATATGAATGTTGCGTGTTCTTCGGCGACGTTCGGCATTCAAACAGCCGCCGATTATGTCCGAGCGGGCAATGCGCGCAGCGTGCTTGTGGTCAGTCCAGAGATCACATCTGGCCATCTCAATTGGCGCGACCGTGACAGCCACTTTATCTTTGGCGATGTCGCGACCGCTGTTTTGGTAGAAGATATCAGCATGGCGCCCGCTGAACATTGGGACATTCTTGGCACCAAGCTGAAGACGGTTTTCTCCAACAATATCCGCAATAATTTCGGCTTCCTCAACCGCGCGACGCCTGAAACTGAGGGCAAGGCCGATAAGCTGTTTGTCCAAGAAGGACGCAAAGTCTTCAAAGAAGTTGTGCCCATGGTTGCGCAAATGATTGTCGATGAGGCCGAGCGGCTTGGCGTTGATCCCACGGCGTTGCGGCGCATGTGGCTTCATCAAGCGAATGCGGGGATGAACCGGCTGATCGCTCAGCGCGTGCTTGGCCATGAAGCCAATGCGGATGAAAGCCCAACCGTGCTCGATACCTATGGCAATACGTCCAGCGCAGGCTCAATCATTGCCTTTCACAAGCATTCAGAAGATTTGGTCAGCGGCGATACCGGCCTGATTTGTAGCTTTGGCGCTGGTTATTCAGCCGGAACAGTGTTCGTGAGAAAAGCAGGCTGATTGCGGCTTACAAGCCAAGCATCCCAGCCTCTCACTATCTTGCCGCTAGCCCACCAGATGGCGGCCACTGCGATCAAGGATACCAATCCGTCCACGGCATAGTGGTAGGCAAGGTGCACACTTGAAATCCAAGTGATAGCGAAGAAAACGCCGAAAAATAGGCCCGCGCGCCGCGACACTTGCCGCATAGCCAGCCAGAACAGGAATGCGATTGCGCAATGCATGCTGGGCATGGCGGTAATTCCGCTTCCCAGGCCATTGGCATCAGCATTGAACCAATCGAGCAGCATTTGCTGCACAGTCAGCGTCATAATCGGAATGCTTTCATTGGCCGAATTCAGATATTCCATCTGCGCATCAAACCGCGCATCGCCCAATAATGGTCCGACGAAAACGGGGCCAACAGAGGCAAGCCACGTCGCCATTGCTCCGCCGATCAGAGTCCAGCTTAGCACATAGGTAAGGAAAAACTGGCGCCGCAGCGCGGCATCCATTCGCGCAAAGGCGAAATAGAGGCAGCCGGGATAGAGCAACAAGAACCACAATTGGTAGAGCAGGGCGAGGAAAGCGGTGATGATCGGATAACCAATTATCGGCTGCAAAACTTCCCACGCGTCATGCCCAAAGAATATGGCGCGGTCCCAGCGGATAAAGGCATCATCCCAAGTGTAGGCGTTAAACAGGGGGATGGCGGCCTTCATTTTGGAGAAGAAGGGCAGAAGCGCAGTGCAAATCGCCAGAAGAGGCAATCCCGCGATTGCAGATTTCTTAAACGCAGCGCTGGAATAGCGCGATTTGAGATGCGCCAATGGGCTGTCTGGGCGGTGCGTAAACAGCTGCCAGCCCGCATCAATGCTCAAGATAGCGACCACTGACAGCATGAACAGGCGCGCATTGACCAAAATAGGGCCCGCCTCAGGATAAATTCCCTTGGATGCAAGCAGGCCGATGCAAATTGAGAACAGCACTAATCCTGCCGCATAAACGGGGGCTTCGCCTTTCCAGCGTTGTTTGTGGGTAACAATCAGCGACATGATTTTTAGCGATAGGGTCAAAATCTGACCAAAAACCTAATTTTAACCATAATTGCCGGCTGCGCTTTGCAACCATTGCTTGCCCGCTCTGCTTGCAATGCTTAGATGACAAAGCATGGCAGGTGAAATTCTCGATAATCAGGGCAAGGGCGAGGTCAGCTGGAGCTGGCCTTCGATCCACCGCGAAGGCATTATTTTTGGCTCGATAGCGGTTGGGCTAAGCCTCATTCCGCTATTGCTGCTTGGGTGGCAGATTTTAGGCTGGCCTATGCTGTTTGTGTCGGTGGGGGTATTCGCCTTCTTCCGCGACCCAGAACGCGTCGTCCCGCAGGATGAAGCGGCGATTGTTTCGCCTGCAGACGGCTTGATCTCTCTGATCACTCAGGTTGAGCCGCCCGAAGAATTGCGGATTGAAGATGGTTCCGCATATAAAAGCATGCCGAGCGGGCCAGTAACCCGTGTTTCTATTTTTATGAGTGTTTTCGACGTGCATATTAATCGCACGCCGATTAGTGGCACGGTCACGCGGCTGGTCTATATCCCTGGCAAATTTATGAATGCGGACCTTGATAAAGCGAGCGAGGAGAATGAACGCCAGCATTTCTTGATCGAACGCTCAGACGGCCTGCAGGTCGGGTTTACGCAAATCGCGGGCCTGATCGCGCGCCGGATCATACCGCATGTGAAGACAGGTGATATGCTGGCCAGTGGTCAGCGCGTTGGGCACATTCGCTTTGGTAGCCGGGTCGATGTGTACTTGCCCGCTGGAACGGAGCCAAAGGTATTGATGGGGCAGCGGGTAATCGCTGGTGAAACCATCCTTGCCGAAGTCGGACAAGCAAAGTTACTCGAGGGAATAGCGCAGTAGATATGCGCAACTTCGCGCAAACATTCGGGACGAAGGTCTGATGCACGATAATGATGAGCGCGTAGGGCCCAAAGCCGCTGAAGACGATTCGTCGGGGCAGCTTTCTGCAAAAGAGCGGCGCGGCCTTTCATTGCGTGCGATGCTACCCAATGCAATTACTGCGGCGGCTTTATGTGCTGGCCTCACCGGCATCCGTTTTGCAATTACCGAAAATTGGGAATTGGCCGTAGCCTTGGTTGTGTTGGCGGGTGTGCTTGACGGAATTGATGGGCGGATCGCTCGACTGCTTAACGCGCAATCACGCTTTGGGGCGGAATTGGATAGTCTTGCCGATTCTCTTTCGTTTGGTGTTGCGCCGCCATTGGTGCTTTATTTGTGGTCGTTGCAAGATTGGCCGCGCCTTGGCTGGTTTGCCGCGCTGGCTTTTGCAATTTGCTGCGCGCTGCGTCTGGCGCGTTTTAACGCCCAGATTGATACCGATGAACAGCCGCATAAATCAGCAGGCTTTCTAACCGGTATCCCCGCGCCAGTGGCAGCAGGCATTGCCTTTGCGCCGTTCTACTTGTGGATGATCACCGGATCGGATGTGTTCCGCAATCCGGTTTATGTCGCAATTTGGATTAGTGCGATTGCGTTTTTGATGATTTCCAATGTCGCAACATTGAGCTGGTCATCGCTCAGGCCGCGCCGCCAAATCCGGCTGGAGTTGATCGCAGTCGCTGGATTGTTGTTTGCCGGATTGGTGCTGGAGCCTTGGTGGGTATTGCTCGGGATTAGCGCGATCTATCTTGCGCTTATGCCCTATGGTCTGTGGCGCTATGCGAAGGTCAAACGCGCGAGCTAACCCCTAGGAAATTAAGCGGCAGCAGCGAGCTGGCGGGTAACGCTAAGTTCTGCTTGGACATGACGGCCGCGGTGCAAAGGGCGAATATCCCGAAACGCGACCACATCTGCTTTTAGCACCGCCAGATCCTGCGGTAGGCCTGCTTGCGACTCTAACGCCATCTCGCGCCGGATAGAACGCCAAGCATTGCGCCCGCGCACTGCGCTATCTGCCAGAGATGTCAGCGCAAACACTGCCACTGCAACAAATAGTACGGTCAAGAGAATGGCAGTCATGGAACGTTCCTTCGGTTTATCATCACAAGCATATGTTCGCTTGATTTGTAGGGTTGGTTACTGATCACCCTTTGTTCTCCACGCGTTGTTCCTTATTCGTTCCGGCCTGTCAATTAAAAAGTTTCACTTTTGTTCCGCACCTGAATTGGCGCTCATAAGAAAACGCTGGATTTTCATCGCAAGCCCGTCTAACCGCGCTGCATCCAAATGAATGGTACGCCGATAAGGGGGTGTCAGGCGTTTGGAAATTCACATGAAAAGCACACATACCGGTGCCGACGCGGGACAACCGCAAGGGGTCATCAGCTTTTCAGAGGAACAACCGGAAGGAATTTTACTATGGCGGCACCTACCGTCACGATGCAGCAATTGATCGAGGCCGGAGCACATTTCGGCCACCAAACCCACCGTTGGAACCCGCGTATGAAGCCGTATATTTTCGGCGCGCGTAACGGTGTCCACATTATCGACCTGTCGCAAACTGTGCCGCTTTTCGCGCGCGCTCTCGACTTTGTCGATTCAACAGTACGTGCAGGCGGCAAGGTTCTGTTCGTTGGAACCAAGCGTCAGGCTCAAGAGCCGATTGCGCAAACAGCGAAAGCTTGCGGTCAGCACTTTGTAAACCACCGTTGGCTGGGCGGCATGCTCACCAATTGGAAAACCATCAGCGGTTCGATCAAGGAAATGAAAACCCTTGAGGAAAAGCTTTCGGGCGACACCAGCGGCTTCACCAAGAAAGAAGTTCTGCAGCTCACTCGCAAACGCGACAAGCTTGAGCTTTCACTCGGCGGTATTCGCGATATGGGCGGCATTCCTGATGTCATGTTCGTGATCGATGCCAATAAGGAAGAGCTCGCGATTAAAGAAGCGGCTGTTCTGGGTATCCCAGTGATCGCCGTGCTCGACAGCAATGTTGATCCAAGCAATATCGCATTCCCAGTACCGGGCAATGATGATGCCAGCCGCGCCGTGCGCCTCTATTGCGATGCCATCGGTGCAGCCGCAAAGGCGGGCAAAGGCGGAGCCGTAGCGGATTCGGGCGCAGATGTTGGTGCGATGGACACACCGCCTGCTGAAGCTCCAGCTGCTTAATCCCATTCGGCGTGCGTTCGCGCGCGCTGCATTACCAAATTAGGCGCGCCGGTTCATCCCAATGGGGTGGGCCGGTGCAGCTTAGTCAATAGATAAAGGAAATCTCCCATGGCCGATTTTACCGTCGCCGATGTGAAAACCCTGCGCGAGAAAACTGGCGCGGGCATGATGGATGCCAAAAAAGCTCTCGTGGAAGCGGGCGGCGATATTGAAGCGGCTGTTGACGCTCTGCGCGCCAAAGGCCTCGCGGCTGTCCAAAAGAAATCAAGCCGCACGGCTGCTGAAGGTCTTGTCGGCGTTGCTGTTGAAGGCACCCGAGGCGTTGCAGTTGAAGTGAACTCTGAAACTGACTTCGTTGCGAAGAACGATCAATTCCAAGATTTCGTAACCAAAACAACGGCTGCGGCGCTGGGCGTTGACGGCGATGATGTCGAAGCCTTGAAAACGGCTGCCTATCCTGATGGCGGCACTGTCACTGACAAGCTGACCAGCAATGTTGCAACCATTGGTGAAAACCAGCAGGTTCGCCGGATGAAAACTGTGTCCGTATCCAGCGGCGCGGTTGTTCCTTATGTGCACAATGCGGCTGCCACAAACCTCGGCAAAATCGGCGTTTTGGTGGCTTTGGAAAGCGACCTTGGCGCAGACGTGCTGGAGCCATTTGGCAAGCAGCTTGCGATGCACATCGCCTCCATGTTCCCGCAAGCCTTGAACGCAGAAGGCTTGGATGCCGAAGTGGTTGAGCGCGAGCGCGGCATTGCACAGGAAAAAGCAGCGGAAAGCGGCAAGCCTGAGCAAGTGCAGGAAAAAATGGTTGAAGGCGCAATCAAGAAGTTTGCGAAAGAAAACGCGCTTCTTAGCCAAATGTTCGTGATGGACAACAAAACCAGCGTCGAAGACACGGTTGCCAAATTCGGTAAGGACAATGGCGGAACCGTCACCCTGACCGATTACGTTCGCTTCCAGCTGGGCGAAGGCATTGAGAAAAAAGAAGAAGACTTCGCCGCAGAAGTCGCTGCCGCCGTTAAAGGCTAAGCGCTCTTTCTCTTCGCTAAAGAAATTTGGCCGCTGGACTCAAGTGTGGGTTCAGCGGCTTTTTCTATGGGCTGAGGCTAAGAAAGGGATAGCGGGTCACGACCCAGAAGCGGTCATTAACGGTGGTCCGATTTAAGAGCTGTAGACATAAGATTTGATCTATAGCCTTGCGCTTGCAAGGTTCCTGAAGCTTTCGAGGATAGAGAAGTCGAGCGCTGTTCAGTCGTAAAGATCGTTAAATCTTACAGCGACCTGCTTAGTGCGCCTATAGAGCCCAAACATAAAAAGTAGGATTAAAGATAGAAAAGCTGTTATTAGTGCCATGTATATCAAAATAGTAATTCGCTTACGATTCGGATTGCTTTTGGAAATACTCGAGTGTTTCGGGATTTCCATATTGTAATAGATGCGGATTTTGCTCCCTTTAGGATGGTTCTCCGCATAATCACAGCCCTTAATTCTGTTTGTATAGCTTGTTCCACTCACCACGTATTTATAGATGACTCCGCAGCTTACGGAAGGGACACGGACTATTCCGCCACCTGAGTCAGGGAGTACGTTACCCGACCGGATTACTGTCGCTATCGCCGGCCTCGCATTTGAATCAAGTCCTGCCTCACCGATAGCATCATGATAAAATTTCGGTACGAGCCATAGCACCATAGCTGAAAAAAATAGTGCGCCAGCATATAGAATCCAAAGTTCTTCTACAAAGTACTTAAATTTCCTAAATGTCATAACTTCCTACCAGACGCCGGTATGCAATTGAATACATAGAAAAACGGTGTCGGCAAACACATTGGCCACCAAAGGCAAAACGATGCCCAGCTCCAAATCCAGCCATTTACTCCAACCTCACTCCGGCACCACCTCGATCAGCCACACCTCCGGCGCGGTGAACAGCCGCACGGGCAGCAGGCTGGTGCCAAGCCCTGCGCTGGTGACCAAAGTCTTGCCATTTTGCTCCACCACGCCGCAGGCATATTTCGCGCCAAAATCGGACATAGTGGCGGGCGCTCCTCCGCCCCATTTGCCGATTTTTGGATAACCAATCTGCCCGCAATGCGTATGGCCAGCCAGTACGAGGTCCACATTGGTGGGCACTTGCGGGAAGATATCGGGGCTATGGGTGAGGACCACGCGCGCGCCGGTTAGCGGCCGCATTTGCGCGAAAGTTTGGTCCAGATCATCGCGCTTCGTAAAGGCATCATCCACGCCGCCCACAGCGATTGGGCCAAATTGCGCGGCTTCATTCACAAGCACGGTCAAATTATCATGGCGCGCGAGCTGCTCAGACAGGGCGGGCCAGTTGAACCAATGATCGTGATTGCCCGGCACAAGAACGGAGCCGTAACGCGCGGATAGCTGCGCTAAAGGATCGACGATATCCTCCGCTGAATAGAGGCGGGTGGCGGTGCGTTTCTCGCTGACCAAATCGCCTGCAATCATAATGAGATCAGGCTCCAGCGCATTCACTTGGCGCACAATTCGGCGCAATCGCGATGGCGGCATGTCCGGCCCCGCGACATGGATGTCTGCCAGCAAAGCGATAGTCACCGGCGGTGAGCCTACGGGCAGGGCGGCGCTTTGCACGGTAAGGCGCTGCACCACAGGATCGCGCATCGTGTCATAGGCGGCTTTGGCAGCGATAATCACGCCAAGCACGAGCGCGATGGCAAATAGGCGGCGCATTAATTTGCGCATATCGGGCCCCTTTTGCCGCTTGCGATTACCATCCAACTTGCTCCGATTTTCCTACATTGGCAATTGGCGTTACCTTCGCATTGGTCGTTTTGAAACTGGGCCGCTTTGCGCCAAGGCCCGTTTCTGCCCGAAAACA
>CALFEA010000166.1 GCA_937950385.1 uncultured Altererythrobacter sp.
CATAGTGCCTTTGATTGACGATGGACGTGTAATCATCATTATCTTTAAGCCCCGACGGGAACATTGTTTCAACAGCGGCCGTTGCAGCGCCAACAAAATCGCGCGTTTTACTCTCTGGTACATAAGCATAATCGGGCGCAAGGCAGATTTGCCCGGCATTCATCATTTTGCCCAAGGCTATGCGTTCGCCCGCCTTGGCGAAATCGGCACTGCGGCCCATAATAACAGGGCTTTTCCCGCCCAGCTCCAATGTGACGGGAACAAGGTTTTTCGATGCTGCTTCCATTACGCGGCGGCCCGTTGCGGTCGATCCGGTGAACACAAGATGGTCAAATGGCAGCGAGGAAAAGGCGGCGGCAACTTCTGGGCTGCCTGTGGTCACCGTAAGCTCTTCTTCGGAAAAATATTTCGCGGTGAGCTCCGCCATCAAATCCGATGTACGCTCTGTGAACTCGCTTGGTTTGATCATTGCGCGATTGCCGGCTGCAAAGATTTGCATAAGCGGACCGTAAGCAAGCTGTACGGGAAAGTTCCAGGGGGACAAAATGCCGATGACGCCCTTGGGCTCGTACCGAAGCTCGGCTTTTGCACCCAACAGGCCGAGCGGAAACTTCACCTTGCGCTTTTGCGTCTTGGCCCAGCCATCCATATGCTTCAGCGCATCATTGCCTGCACCCACTGTCGCTGCAATATCGGTAAGCATGCTCTGCTCGACAGAACGATTGCCGAAATCAGCGGCCATAGCTTTACAAAAATCATCGCCATTTTCCTTGATCATCGCAATCGCGCGTTTGATCCGGTCCTTGCGGATCGACATTGGCTCAGGCCGATCGGCGGTAAATGCTTCGCGTTGCTTGGCAAGAATGCCTTCCATTTCGGCGCGCTTATCATTGGCCACGATGATTTTCTCCTTTAGGTTTCGTTTGGATACTGTCTTTGCGCAAGAACCGCGCATTGGCAAGTTTAAGCACGTGATTGCCTTTATGTTTGCGCGTCATTATGGCCGCCATAAACCCCCGAACACATCTTTGTGAGGACATTCCCATGACCGTATTTTCCGCCAATGATCCCGTCGTCATCCTATCCTACGCACGCACACCAATGGGCGCGATGCAAGGCGCATTGGCAGATGTGGATGCCACCGATTTGGGAGCAACAGCGGTTGGCGCAGCAGTAGAACGCGCTGGTATTGCAGGTGCGGATTTCGACCGCGTCTACATGGGCTGCGTTTTGCCAGCGGGCCTTGGTCAAGCGCCTGCTAGGCAAGCAGCCATCAAAGCTGGCCTGCCAAAATCCGTGCAAGCCACCACGGTCAACAAGGTTTGCGGAAGCGGAATGCAGACTGTTATCATGGGCGCAGAGGCGCTGGCATCCGGCACCATTGATATGGTTGTCGCAGGCGGAATGGAAAGCATGACCAATGCGCCATATTTGCTGAAAAAACACCGGAGCGGCGCACGCATTGGTCATGACACCACATATGATCATATGTTCCTGGATGGCCTGGAGGATGCGTATGAGCCGGGCCGCGCGATGGGCACTTTTGCGCAAGACACAGCCAATGCTTATCAGCTGACGCGCGAGGAAATGGATGCCTATTCCATCGAAAGCTTGGCACGCGCCAATGCTGCAATATCCAGCGGAGCGTTCGCCGATGAAGTGGTTCCCGTCACGGTGAAATCGCGCAAAGGCGATGTTATCGTCGACACAGACGAAGCGCCCGGCCGCGGCCGCCCCGATAAGATCCCCGCCTTGCGCCCGGCCTTTGCAAAAGACGGCACGATTACAGCGGCGACCTCTAGCTCGATCTCGGATGGAGCGGCAGCAGTCGTGCTCACTCGCCAAAGCGTCGCTGAAGCAAAAGGTGCTGCACCTATCGCTAAAGTCGTCGCTTTGTCGGCTCACGCGCAAGAGCCCGCAGATTTCACCACAGCTCCTGTCGGGGCGATCAATGGTTTGCTCGAAAAAGCGGGCTGGTCGGTCGATGATGTTGAGCTGTGGGAAGTCAATGAAGCTTTTGCCTGCGTGGCCATGTTTGCAATGCGCGACATTGGTATCCCGCATGACAAGATTAATGTGAACGGCGGCGGCACGGCGCTGGGTCATCCCATCGGTGCCAGCGGCACGCGGATCATTGTTACACTGATCAATGCGCTGAAAATGCAAGGTAAGAAAAAAGGCGTGGCCAGCCTTTGCATCGGCGGCGGTGAAGCCACAGCGATTGCGATCGAGCTTGTCTAAACTGCTTGGGAACAGTCCTAGCAGTCCGCGATTCGCTTTGATCCATAGCCTCTGCTAATTGCTCCACCAAGATCGCAGCTTTGCCATCGAACGGGTCCGCCCAGTTTCTAGGCAAATTTATAGATGATTGAACAGGGCCGCATTTCTACTTTGTATTAAAGGGATGATAGAAATGAAGAAATTTGCTATATTGGTCAGCTGCATTGCATTGGCAGCATGTGCCGAAGCGGGCGCACCAGAAGAAGAAGCTGTAGCTGTAGAAGAAACCGCTGCGGTCGCTTACGCGGGCGGTGCGGGATCTTACACGCGCACGACTGAAGACGGTAAAGCCGTTGAGACAATTATCGGTGAAGACGGTTCTTACACTTCCAGCTTGGACGGCGAGCAAACCTCTGCCGGAACAGTTACCGTCGATGGCGCGAATATCTGTTTCGATGCAGCTGATAGCGAAGAAGAGCCTGAATGTTGGGTCAACAAGCCAATGAATGAAGATGGCTCATTTGAAACAACAAACCCAGATGGCGAAACTTACACGGTCACAATGGCTGCAACTGCTGAAGAGGCTCCTGCAGAGTAAGGCCTTCTGTCAGCATAAATTCACAAGAGGGCGGTCCAATATGGGCCGCCCTTTTTGTTTCGTCCCATAGTCTTAAGGTTCGCCTGCGCCCCACAATCGGCTTTGTTTGACCCAGCCAATCCGTCCATCAACGTTAAATTCGCACCATCCGGCCTCGCATATTCGCAAGGCCCCAACAACGCCGCTCTGTGCATTCCACTTGATCGCAGCGGACGCATTGGGTTCTGCACGCATCGCGGCCAGCCCCTCACCTGTAACAATCGCCGTACGCTTAAGGACCAAGGAACGAGCGGTCACCCAGCCCTGCACCCCGTTAGGGTCTTGGACAAGCCTCCACCCTTCGGCTTTGCGTACCACTTT
>CALFEA010000167.1 GCA_937950385.1 uncultured Altererythrobacter sp.
GCGTTGACTACCAGCGCTCGCGCTTTTCCTGCCTTCACATTGTTGCGCCCAAGTTCGACCTCACTTGAGGCGCAGGCACTCTGCGTAAAAACGCCGGCCACGGCTGTTCCTTCGTTCAATTGTGCGAAGGTCAAATCGGCGCGCTCCCAATCTTTATAGCCCGCGCAAACAGTACGTAGGGTGACGCCGGCAATCGCTGGGAGATCGGGAAAGGGAAGGGCCAAAGGTGAGCGTGTGAGTTCCATGTCCCAGGCCCTAATGCCCAAATCTCTAACCGGCAATATTGGGATGGATTCTTCATTTTGTTCATTGGAGAGATAGAAAATTTGGTCTAGTTCATTGTCATGAAATATATCGCACCTGCACTCGCTCTATCCGCGGCATTCATTGCCGCCCCATCTTACGCTCAGTCAGAAGCCGTTGAAGGGGCTGTTGAAGCAGCAGCAGAGGCGGCTGAAGAGATGGTCGAAGATGCGACCGAACGGCCGCCCGCCATACAAATTCCGCGGATTGAGACCGTACCGCGAGCTAGATCACCTCGCCTGAAGACTTTTCGGTTTATCAAGCCCGCTGACTACCCAGTTGCGGCGTGGCAAGAAGATGAAACTGGTGTTGTGAAATATTCTGTCGACGTGTCGGCAGACGGCAAAGCGACCAATTGCGAAATTACCGAGGGTGCAGAGCTGACGCGGCTTGCGTCTGCAACATGCGCTCTTGTGATGGAACGTGCTGAATTTCGTGCAGCCAAAGATGAAGACAATCAAGATGTCGCCGGCACATACGAAGGCCGCCACAATTGGCGCAAGCGCGAGCCTGAATTGCCGCAAATGTCGCTGATTTTTCAATACACTCACGATGAAAACGGCGTGTCACACGATTGCGAATTTCTGAAGATGGAAAATCTGCCAGAGAAAATGCGCAAAGATATTGAAAGGGATAAGGAGCGCGGAAACCTATGCAAAGGTGCCTTTGGAAGCGGCCGCGGTGTTCCCTACCGCGATGAGAATGGCGTCCCGATTGCAAAGCGTGTCACAGTCAGCATGGATGTGCTTTTGGAAGAGCCGGTTGAAACTGCTCCTGAATAGTTGCCCCAATAGTTAAAGTTGCGCGGTAGACGCGGGGGTAAAGCGGGCCTATATGGCTCATGTTATGACGCGCCAATTGCTCGCCTTGCTTGCCCTTTTAACAGGCCTTGCTGCTGTTGGCTCTCCCGCGCATGCCGCAGACGCAGAAGCGGTTGCTTGCGAGATCGGGGTCACCATCGACTGCGCGCGTGATGCGCCTGTGGCAATTGCCGCTGTGCAAACGCCTACCTCCAATTCAGCGCGACGCGATGACGCTAATGCAGTCCACGCCTTTCAAGACTTGCCTTTGGTAAGCACTGCGACGGTGTTGATCCGGATCGATCGCGCTTACGAATAGATTTAGCGTGCAATGCGGCGTTTGGCCGCATGCACTGCCATTTTCTGCGGGCGTCTCTGTCAATGGGCGGATGCCGCAAACCTCGACACAAATTCATATATTCAGTCCATTTGTAAGGACCCTCAAGCATGTTTCAGAAACTCGCCAAAACCGTCTTTGGCTCTTCCAATGATCGTTATGTCAAATCGATTGGGAAAATCGTCAATCAAGTCGCCGCATTAGAAGACCAAATCACGGCAATGTCCGATGATGAGCTGAAAGCGCAAACCGATAAATTCCGCGCACTGCTCGACGATGGCAAGACATTGGATGACATTTTGCCAGAGGCTTTTGCTACTATTCGCGAAGCATCCAAGCGTGTTCTCGGCATGCGGCATTTCGATGTGCAGATGATCGGCGGCGTAGTGCTTCACCGCGGTGAGATCGCAGAAATGCGCACGGGTGAGGGTAAGACGCTGGTTGCGACGCTGGCGACCTATCTTAACGCAATTGAGGGTAAGGGCGTCCACGTTGTGACGGTCAATGACTACCTTGCTAGCCGCGACGCAGGATGGATGGGCCAACTCTACAATTGGATGGGTCTCAGCGTTGGCGTGATCGTGCCCAATATTGATGAATATGCGCGCCGCGATGCCTATAATTCCGATATTACCTACGGCACAAATAATGAATTCGGTTTTGATTATCTGCGCGATAATATGAAGCATGAGCGCAGCCAAATGGTGCAGCGCCCGTTTAACTTTGCAATCGTCGATGAGGTCGATTCAATCCTGATCGATGAAGCGCGCACGCCGCTGATTATCTCAGGCCCCACCGAAGACAAATCAGAGCTTTATGTTTCTGTCGATCTCGTGGTGAAGGAAATCCCAGAGGATTGGTATGAGAAGGATGAAAAGACAAAGAACATCCAACTTACCGAAGACGGTACAGAGGCTGTTGAGAAGCTATTGATCGAAAAGGGTATTCTGGAAACAGAAAACCTCTACGACGTTGAGAATACGCAAGTTGTCCATCACCTCGATCAAGCGCTCAAAGCGGTGCACATGTTCAAGCGGGATACCGACTACATCGTGAAAGATGATAAGGTCGTCATCATCGATGAGTTTACCGGACGGATGATGGACGGCCGGCGCTGGTCAAATGGTTTGCATCAGGCGGTTGAGGCCAAGGAAGGCGTCACGATCGAACCTGAAAACCAGACCATGGCCTCGATTACTTTCCAAAACTATTTCCGCATGTACCCAAAGCTGTCTGGCATGACCGGCACAGCGGCGACCGAGGCAGCCGAATTTTGGGACATTTACAAAATGAACACGGTCGAAATTCCGACCAATGTTGAAGTCCAGCGCATTGATGAGGACGATGAGTTCTACAAAAATACGATGGATAAATTCGCCGCGATTGCCAAAGCGATTGCGGAAAAATCACAGATTGGTCAGCCCGTATTGGTCGGCACGGTTTCCATTGAGAAATCCGAATTGCTGTCCAAATTCCTCGATGATGAGGGCGTAAAGCACGAGGTTTTGAACGCTCGTCAGCATGAGCGCGAGGCGCATATTGTTGCCCAAGCAGGCCGCATTGGCGCGGTGACCATCGCCACCAATATGGCAGGTCGCGGTACCGACATTCAGCTCGGCGGCAATTTCGAGTTCCGTATCGATGAAGAGCTCGGCGCGAGGGAAGAGGGCGCGGAAAAAGACGCAGCTGTCGCGAAATTGACCGCTGAAGTGGAAGAAGAAAAAGCCAAGGTTCTGGAGGCCGGCGGTCTGTTCGTCTTGGGCACTGAACGCCATGAAAGCCGCCGGATTGATAACCAGCTGCGCGGACGTTCTGGCCGCCAGGGTGACCCGGGTCTCTCGCGTTTTTACCTATGCCTAGAAGATGATCTGTTGCGCATCTTTGGGCCGGACACTTTGTTCGCCAAAATGATGAATTCCAATCTGGAGGACGGCGAGGCAATCGGCTCAAAATGGCTGTCGAAAGCGATTGAAACTGCACAGAAAAAGGTCGAGGCACGCAATTACGAAACGCGTAAGCAAGTCGTCCAATATGATGATGTGATGAATGACCAGCGTAAGGTCATTTACGAGCAGCGCGCTGAAATCATGGATTCAGAAACAGTCGATGAGGTCGTGGTCGACATGCGTCACGACACGATCAATTCACTGGTTGCGGATGCGTGTCCCGCCGGTTCTTACCCTGAACAATGGGATATCTCTGGCCTGAAAGAGCGCGTGGAAGATGTTCTTGGCCTCGCGCCGCCGCTTGATGAGTGGATGGAAGAAGATCAGCTTGAGCCAGAAATTATCGAGGAACGCATTCGGACGGCTGCCGATGGCGTGATGGAAGCCAAAATTGGCAATGCCGATAGCGGTGTTTGGCGTCAGATTGAAAAGAGCATTCTTTTGGAGCGCCTCGATTTCCATTGGAAAGAACATCTCGCGACATTGGATGCGTTGCGCCAAGTCGTTTTCCTTCGCGCTTATGCGCAAAAGCAGCCAATCAATGAATATAAGCAAGAGGCATTCGGGCTGTTTGAAAAAATGCTCGACACTCTGCGCGAGGATGTGACCAAAATTCTGGTGAAGGCTGAATTGCAAATGGCACCACCGCAGGCGAGCGATTTGCCTGATCTGCCAGACTTTCTTACCGGGCATATTGACCCGCTGACAGGTCTAGACAATTCCAACGATGGTGATGGTTCTTCTCAAGATCCGGCATTGTTTGGATCTCTTGCAGGCAGCCCGCGTGCAGCGGCAAGTCCGGGCGGCGCGCTGAGCGAAGACCCTTATGCGGGTCAAGAGATCAGCCGCAATTCGCCATGCCCATGTGGTTCGGGCAATAAGTATAAGCATTGCCACGGCTCTGCAGGCGGTAAAGTCGCTGCGTCATAGGTACCTGTAAATGAGCGCTGGCGTGCCCCTTGGCCTGATCGCGGCGTTCTTTGTAACCGCGCTGCTTTATGCATCGGCGGGCTTTGGCGGCGGTTCGACCTATGCGGCGCTTCTCGCGCTGTCGGGGCTTGATTACCGCCTGCTGCCCGTGCTGGCACTGGCGTGCAATATCGTAGTGGTGGCAGGTGCAAGCATGCGCTTTGCCCGCACCAAAATCACGCCTTGGAAGGGTGCGTTGCTGCTAACCGGTATTGCAGCACCAGCGGCATTCCTTGGCGGTCTAACGCCAATTGCGCAGGACAGCTTTATGTGGCTGCTTGGGGCAAGTCTGCTGCTAACTGGGGCGACCATGTTGCTTCCAATGCGCACAAGTGAAGAGGGTGAGGGAGCTGAGCCAAACCGGTTTGCGAAGCTTATGCCGGTGGCGGCATTGCCGCTTGGCTATCTGGCGGGATTGGTCGGAATTGGGGGCGGAATTTTTCTTGCGCCGCTTCTTCACCTCATTCGCTGGAATAATGCCCGCGCAATCGCGGCGACGGCCAGCCTTTTCATTCTGGTCAATTCTGCATTCGGGCTTGCAGGGCAATTGCTCAAAAGTGGACCAGCGGTGTTGACCGGCGCAGTCTACGGCGGATTGGCTCTATTGGTGGCGGTCGCCGTCGGAGGGCAGATCGGCAGTTTGCTTGCAGTCAAATTCTTACCGCAGCGCTTGATCCGCTGGCTAACCGCAGTGCTGGTAATCTGGGTGGGCGCACGCCTATTGCTTGGCATTTAACCAAGGGCTTTTTTTAATTATTTCGGAGCGGGTAAAATGGCTCCCCGAGTTGGATTCGAACCAACGACCAAGTGATTAACAGTCACCTACTCTACCGCTGAGCTATCGGGGAGCAGCAACGGGTTTTTCTGCCCGAAGCGAGAGGCGCGTATATGGCGCACTCTTTTAGAATGCAACCCACTTCCTTTACGTTAAACTGCGAATTGTTCCGCCGCGATCCGATCATCGAGCGAATGGCCGGGATCAAACAACAAAGTCAGGCTGGATTTGCGCGCGATTGAAACCGACACTTCAGCAATATCACGCAGCTCTTTTTGATCTGCCACGGCGAGCACAGGGCGCTTGCGCGGCTCGTTAATCTTGAAACGAATCTTGCTGCGGTCAGGCAAAATAGC
>CALFEA010000168.1 GCA_937950385.1 uncultured Altererythrobacter sp.
TGTGCCACGCCTCCGGCCAAAGGCGAACAAACTATCGCTTTGCGCCTCGGCCTGCGCCAAGTGGATGGCTTGCCTGAACATGTCGCGGCAAAGATGATTGGGGCGCGTGAAACTGGTGGGCATTTTAAAGATGTGACCGAATTAAAAGAGCGTGGGCGCGTGCCGCCATCGCATGTTGAGCGGCTCGCCAGTGCGGATTGCTTTACCTCGCTTGAGCTTTCACGCCGTCAGGCCTTGTGGGATGCACGCAGCCTAATCGCTACGCCTGATTTGCCGCTGTTTAAGGCGGCGGAGGAGCGCGATGAGGGCGCAGAAAAAGCGCGTACGCAGTTGCCGCAAATGCCTTTGTCAGAAGAAGTCGTAACCGATTATCAGACGACGCGCCTGTCGCTAAAAGCGCATCCCATGGCGTTTCTGCGCGCGGATTTGGGTGACCGCGGCTTTATCAAGGCATGCGATCTGCGGGAGCGCAACTATCGCAGCATGGTGCAAGTCGCAGGTGTCGTTCTGATCCGGCAACGCCCCGGCAGCGCTAAGGGTGTGTGCTTTATCACGCTGGAGGATGAGACGGGCGTTATCAACCTTGTGGTGTGGCCAGACCTGATGGAGAAACAGCGCCGCGTGATTATGGGAGCGCGATTGATGGAGGTGCGCGGCCGCGTTGAATATGATGATGAGGTGATCCATGTGATCGCGCATCATTTAACCGATGCGACAGACCGCCTGCACGCGCTTTCTGATGATATGTTACCGATTGTGCCGGCCCGTGCAGATCATGTGACCAGCCCATTGCCGCAATCCTTCCCAAAGGGCCGCACGATGTCGACTATGACCAGCGAGGATCGGCGGGTGAAGAAGGGCTATGACAAAAAGGCCCCCACTGTCCGCGATATTATTGATGAGGTTCCCGCTGTTCGCGGCCATCCGCGCGATCACCGGATCATTCCCAAATCACGCGACTTTCACTGAGGCGGCGAGCTTAGACCGCCTCGAGCGAATAACCAGCAGAGCGCACGGTGCGAATGGGGTCCTCTACACCTTCGACAGCAATCGCTTTGCGCAGGCGGCGGATATGCACATCGACCGTGCGCAGTTCAATATCGCTGCCGGTTCCCCAAACATTGTCGAGCAATTGCCCGCGGCTAAAAACACGCCCCGGGCTCTCCATCAGATATTGCAGCAGACGGTATTCAGTTGGGCCTATTTGCAAATCTTGACCCTTCCGCGTCACCTTATGCGCGACGGGATCAAGGGTAATATCGCCCACCGCAATCATCTCGCCAGCAAGAGCAGGGCGCACGCGGCGCATCACCGCCGCCACTCTGGCAAGAAGTTCGCGCGGTGAAAAAGGCTTGGTCAGGTAATCATCTGCGCCCGTTTCCAGCCCGCGTATCCGGTCATCCTCCGCCTCACGTGCGGTCAACATAATGATAGGGACGTGAGCTGTGGTTTTATCACGGCGCAGACGCCGGCAAACCTCAATGCCGCTAGTGCCTTCAATCATCCAATCTAGGATCACCAAATCAGGCGTGTCTTCGCTGGCTAAGATTAGCGCATCATCGCCATCGGGCGTGACGCGGACATCATAGCCTTCGTTTTGGAAACGGTATTCCAAAAGTTCGGATAATGCGGGGTCATCCTCGACAAGCAGCAATTTAGCGCCAGACATCAGAAGGCCCTTTGTAAATCATTCCTCGTCCGGCGGGTATTCGCCCGTAGCTGCATAATGCACCATCTCGGCAACATTCGTCGCATGGTCGCCAATGCGTTCCAGATTGCGGGCAATAAACAAGAGCTGCGCCGCGCTGGAAATGGTCGCTGGGTTTTCGACCATATAGGTTACCAGATTGCGGAAAATACTGTTGTAAAACGCATCCACCTTGTCATCGGCTGCAATGACTTCGAGCGCCAATTCAGGATCGCGCGAAGCATAGGCTGTGAGCACGTCATGCACCATTTCACTCGCCAACTCGCCCATGGCGGGCAGCAAAGTCAAAGGTTCAAACTTCTCGCTAACATCAATGCTGCCAACGCGGCGCGCGATGTTTTTCGAGTAATCGCCGATACGTTCAACAACGCCAGCGATTTTCAGCGCAGCAATCACTTCGCGCAAATCATCGGCCATTGGGGCACGCAGGGCGATTACGCGGACGGCCAATTTGTCGACTTGGCTTTCGAGTTCATCCAGCTTTTTGTCGCGGGCTACGACCTTTTCAGCGAGCTCCGTATCGCCGCGCACCAAAGCGTCGAGGGCCTGCTCAATCGCGACCTCGGCCAATCCGCCCATCTCGCCGATTAGACCGCGCAGGCGAGTGATGTCTTCGTCAAAGGCTTTTACTGTATGTTCGGCCATCAGCCGTACCTCCCAGTGATATAATCCTTAGTGCGTTGCTCGATCGGATTGGTGAAAATGTCGGATGTCTTGCCATATTCGACCATCTTACCAAGGTGAAAGAAGGCCGTGCGCTGCGACACGCGGGCGGCTTGCTGCATCGAGTGCGTGACAATGACAATGGCGTATTGTCCCGAAAGCTCGTCGATCAATTCTTCAATCTTTGCCGTCGCAATCGGATCCAACGCAGAGCAGGGCTCATCCATTAGGATCACCTCTGGATCGACCGCAATTGCTCGCGCAATGCACAGGCGTTGCTGCTGACCACCGGACAATGCTGTACCGGAATCCTGCAAGCGGTCCTTGACCTCTTCCCACAGTCCAGCGCGCCTTAGCGAGGTTTCAACGATCTCATCGAGCTGTTCTTTGCCATCAGCTAGCCCGTGAATTTTCGGACCATAGGCGATGTTATCATAGATCGATTTGGGGAAGGGGTTGGGTTTTTGAAAAACCATCCCGACCCGCGCCCGCAAATAGACAACGTCCATTCCAGAGGAATAAATGTCCTCATTATCGAGCTCAATCAGGCCCTCAACACGCGCGGTGGGAATAGTATCGTTCATGCGGTTCAAAGCCCGCAAAAATGTCGATTTTCCGCAACCAGATGGACCGATAAATGCGGTCACATATTTGGATGGAATATCAATTGATACATTGTCGATAGCCTTCTTGTCGGCATAGTACACCGAGACGTCGCTTGCGCGCATCTTGGGGTCTGTTTCGTCAAGGCCAGAATGGATGACTGTCACCACTTCCTCTCGAATCGGTTGCGTAGGTAAATTGCTAGACCATTCATCAATAGCAGAAATAGCAGCAGAATGATGATGGCGGCGCTGGTGCGTTCAACGAAACCGCGGTCAATTTCGTCGGACCATAGGAAAATCTGCATCGGCAGAACGGTGGCTGGCGAAGTGAAGCCATCGGGCGGCGAGGCGATAAAGGCGCGCATGCCGATCATCAGAAGCGGGGCGGTTTCACCCAATGCACGGGCCATACCGATAATGGTTCCGGTCAAAATGCCGGGCAGGGCAAGCGGCAAAACATGGTGGAAAACCACCTGAACTGGGGATGCGCCAATCGCAAGCGCGCCATCACGGATGGAGGGAGGCACGGCCTTAATTGCATTGCGCCCCGATATGACGATCACCGGCATTGTCATGAGCGCCAGCGTCATACCGCCAATTAGCGGCGCTGAACGGAAGTTGGGGAAGATCGAGAGGAACACAGCCAGACCCAGCAGGCCAAAGATAATGGATGGCACAGCAGCAAGATTGTTGATCGAAAGCTCAATAAAATCGGTCCAGCGGTTCTTCGGCGCATATTCTTCAAGATAAAGCGCCGACAAAACGCCAATCGGAAAGGCCAGCATCAAGGTGACCAGCATAGTCAGCATTGAACCCTTAAGTGCGCCCCAAATGCCAACTTCTTGCGGGTTGGTTGCGTCCGAACGCGTTAGGAACCCGATATCCCAATTGCGCGATAGCTTGTCTTGCGAAGCCAAGTCTTTGGCCAGAACTTGCAATTTAGGTTCGCCATCGCCTGCCAGCGCTGAGGCTAAATCTGGGCTGGCGGGAAGCGAGAATACATGGGTTCGCTGGATCAATTCCGGGTTTGCGATCACTTCGGCAGCGACATCTCGCCAAGCTTGATCGGTAATGATCCGAGTGTCTGACTGCCCCAATTCTTGTTCAGCGTAGAACGCAACAATATCGGGCAGACCCTGCAATTCCAATGATTGCAATGCGCCATCAGAAGCAAGACTGTTCGCATCGCCCGAGAGGCCGCTTTCCGATAAGTTCATTGCCACCTGGACTTCGGCGCGCTGGAAACCGGCGATGCCGTTAATCGACATATTGCCGAGCAGAAACACCAGAACAGCAACCGAGAAGAGGATCGCTGCTAGACCAGTATACTTAAACCGGCGCTCTGCGGCGTAACGCTTTTTCAAGCGCTTTTGGAACGCCTCAGAGCGATTGTTGATGGCAATATCACTCATAAGCTTCGCGGAACCGTTTTACGACACGTAGGGCGATGAAATTCAGCCCTAAAGTCACGATGAACAATACAAACCCTAGCGCATAGGCACTGAGCGTGGCGGGATGATCGGCGCTGTTTTCACCTGTCAGCATGGCGACAATCTGGAAGGTGACTGTCGTCATTGCCTCAAACGGATTGGCGGTTAGCTTGGCGGCGGCGCCTGCTGCCATGACAACAATCATTGTCTCACCAATTGCGCGGCTAATCGCCAACATGATGCCTGCAACAATGCCGGGAAGGGCGGCAGGAACAAGAACGCGCTTGATCGTCTCTGACGTTGTTGCGCCCATCGCCAGACTGCCATCACGCATAGCGGAGGGAACAGCGGCGATTGAATCGTCGGCCATGGAGGATACAAAAGGAATAATCATCACGCCCATTACAAGGCCAGCGGCCAGAGCACTTTCGCTAGACGCATTGCTAATGCCGACTGCCACTGCTGCATCGCGTATTGCGGGGGCAACGGTAAGCGCGGCGAAATAGCCGTAGACAACGGTCGGAACACCAGCGAGAATTTCGAGTGCGGGTTTTAGCCAAGCCCGAACAGTCGGATTGGCATATTGCGTGAGGTAGATCGCGCTCATCAAGCCAAGCGGAATGGCAACCACCATGGCAATGATCGCACCGATAAAGATCGTTCCCCAAAACAAGGGTATC
>CALFEA010000169.1 GCA_937950385.1 uncultured Altererythrobacter sp.
AACGATAATGTCGACAGATTCGGCAATCTGTGTGGAAATTGCCTGCTTCGGGATTTTAATGTCGCCCATCAGGATCATGTTTTCCATCCGGCCCAAGCACTCGCGCGGGCTGTTGGCGTGAAGCGTACACATGGAACCATCGTGGCCGGTGTTCATGGCGGCGAGAAGATCGAAGCACTCGGCTCCGCGAATCTCACCCAGAATAATCCGGTCAGGACGCATACGCAGGGCGTTTTTAACAAGGTCGCCAATGGTAATCGCGCCTTGGCCCTCAAGGTTAGGCGGACGTGTTTCCAGCGGCAACCAGTGCGGCTGCTGCAAGCGAAGCTCGGCGGCATCCTCAATCGTGAGCACGCGCTCGCCCGGATCGATCATTTTCGACAAAGCGTTGAGCATGGTGGTTTTACCAGAACCCGTACCGCCTGAAATCACGATATTCATGCGCGATGCGCCTGCGATTTTCAGCGCAGTACACATTTTCTCGCTCATCGAGCCAAAGTCTTTGAGCATGTCGAGCGTAATCGGCTTCTCAGAGAACTTACGAATGGAGATCGCGGTGCCTTTGAGACTCAATGGCGGAACGATGACGTTCACACGTGAGCCGTCTTTTAGACGGGCATCGGCAAGCGGTGTGGTTTGGTCGACGCGGCGGCCAACTTGGTTCACGATGCGCTGTGCGATTTGGAACAGGTGCTGTTCATCGCGGAACCGGATCGGTGCGATGACAAGCTTACCCTTTTTCTCAATGTAAGTTTGATCAGGGCCATTGACCATAATGTCCGAAATATCTGGATCGCCCAGCAATTCTTCCAATGGACCAAAGCCGAGCAATTCATCAATCAACACTTTTTCAAGCGCAAACTGCTCGCGGCGGTTCAGTGTGACTTTAAGATCGGCCAGCACTTCCATGATAATGGGGCGGAATTCTTCTGACAGTTCGTCTTTTGACAAGGTTGCAGCGGCCTCAGGATCAACGCGCTCAAGCAGGCGCGGGAGCACTTGCTCTTTAATCTTGTGAACGCTGGCTTCAAATCCGCCAATCTCTGTTTGTCCCGCAGCGACCGCATTGGCGCGGTCAGCAAGGCGGGACATAGCCTCATCAGCAGGCGATTGCGGTGATGTAGACTTGGGTGCAGCAGGAGTTTCACCGCCAGCTGCGCCGCTTTCGGGAAGAGGAGGAAATTGTTCGCCGCCCTCAGGTGGCTTTTCCTTTGTGACAGCGCGTTCGCCGCCTTTCATGGGCTTGGCCACGCCAAACGAAGGGCGCGCGCCACCCTGACTTCCGCCAGCGGTCGGTTTTTTACCGAAAGCACTCATTTAATCATCCCCCAAGGGCAAAATTTCTAACCGGCTTTCTACGCTCATGGCGAAGACTACCTCTCGTGAAATGGTGAATAGAATGGAAACCTTATTTTTTCCCTAAGCGCTTCGCGCAAATCTTGCCTTTGCTGGGCACGAATTGGGCATAGGCAGTGAGCGTGGTTGCAGCGCGAATGCGTTATCGCCATAGAATGCGCCCATGAACGGGCAAAAACTGGTGGCATGGGGCGGCTATGATGCGAGCAAACCGCGTGTGCGTTTGTTGCTCGATGCGCTGCGCCGCCGAGATGCATTGCACGCAGAGATTGCGATTGATGTTTGGTCCGGGGTTGAGGACAAATCCGTAGCGGGCAAAGGCCGGGCGGTTAAGGCTGGCTTGAAATTGCTATTGGGAATGCCGCGGGCGGCCCTAGAGCTCTTGCGTAGTCCGCACGGCATAGATGTTTTGCTCCCTTATCCTGGCACGCCCGATATTTTCGTCGCTGCGATTATCGCCAAATTGCAGGGGCGCAGGGTCATATTGGATGCGTTTTTGCCGATCCACGACACGATTGTGGGCGACCGGGCGATGATCAATCCCAAGGGCATTCTTGCCAAGGCCATCCGCCTGTATGAGAAAGCCGGATTGCGTCTGGCCGATGTAATTCTTACCGATACAGACGCCCATGCCGATTTCTTTGCCGATGATTTTGGGATTGATCGCGCGCGGTTTGAAACGGTTTTGGTTGGGGCAGAGAGCCTGTTTACGCCTCCACCTGACTTGCCTGACTCGCCTGCGCCAGTCACTCCGGCGCTACCCAAGGGCAAGAAAATTGTATTGTTCTATGGCCAATTGATCCCGCTGCACGGCCTTTCGACCATTCTTGCCGCGTCGCAAATTGCGCCAGATGAGAACACGCATTGGATTGTAATCGGCGACGGGCAGCAACGCGAAGAGCTCGCCAATTTCATGGATGGGCTGGGCCGGGCCAGCAATATCACTTGGGAGAAATGGGTCGATTACGAGCGCCTGCCTGCGCTGATCGCGCGCGCCGATTTGTGTCTCGGCGTATTCGGCGGATCAGACAAAGCCGCGCGCGTCATTCCCAATAAGGTGTTTCAGCAATTGGCGATGGGCAAACCCGTTATCACCCGCAGCTCGCCTGCGATTGATGCTTTGGCGCGGGCCTATCCAGAAACAATCCGTACGGTTCCTGCTGAAGATCCGGCGGCGCTTGCAGATGCGGTTCGGCAAGCTTTGGGCAAGGGGGCCAGCTTAACCGGTCTACCCGCCGATACATTGCGCGAACTTACGCCGGATGCAGGAGTAGATAGTTTGCTGGCCCGCCTTAGTCGCGGCGAATAAACTCGCTTTTATTAGGGGCGTTCGAAGAACAGCTCAAACGTGCCGCGGTCGCCTTGCTTGATTTGTTCAAGGAATTCTGGCTCGCGAATTAGTGACATTCCCGGGCGGTCATATTGAAGAACCAGTGATGGCTTCAAACCGCTCGCTTCAATCATTTCTAGGACTTCACGAATTTCATCTTCGCTCAGCAGGCTGCCGTGCAATTCGATAAACAGATGGCGGATGGTTTTGAGTGTTTCGGTCGCCGCGCGCAGCACTTGAAGCTCATAACCTTCGACATCCATTTTGATGAAAGTTGGCGTTTCATGGTTGGCGGCAAAAGTGTCGATCCGGTGGCAATCCACCTCGATAAATTCACCTGATGAGCCGGGGTTCTCCTTGGCAGTGTGCCAGTTGGAAAGCTCAGATGTGTAGAGTTTCATCGTACCATCTTCTTCGCCAAAACCGGCGTGCTGAACCTCAATATTGTCATAGCCGTTAAGCTCAATATTGCGCTTTAAGCGGTCTACATTTTCAGGATGCGGCTCAATCGCGTAAATTTTGCGGCACCGGCTCGCTTCCATTAGCGCATAATATCCAATGTTTGCGCCCACTTCTAAAACAACATCATCCTCGCGCAGGATTGAAAGGATATGCCCTGTGGCCACTGGTTCACGAATGCCGTCGAGCAGCAAATCGCGGTCGAGGCCTTCTTTTTCAGGCATTAATTCCATTTTGGAGCCAAGCACGGTGCGCACTTGCGGCCCTTTAAGAGCCATGCGGTCAAAATCCTTGCGGCGCGAACGATCTTCCCAGCGCGCGCGGGTAAAATTAATCGTGCGTTCTAGCGTGGGCTGGATACCGCGTGACTGAACCATTTCGATGGCGGCCTTGACTTCATTTGCGTATTTCATGTGCAGCGGTTTCCCCGATGTTGAACAGGCCCATAGATAATGAAGCCATAATAGGTTTGAGTGTGAGGCAAGATCGACATCTGCCTGTGAGTAATGCCCGAAAATTTCATGTGCCTGCCGCCTTTGGTGAAGGTGTATCAGCATTTCCGGTTAGAATTATGATTGCGGTCGCAGCGCCGCTAATGAACAGGCCGACAATCCGGTTTAGTCCGACAGCCAAAAAGGCAGCGGTTGGCGCTACGTCTGAAAATCCAGCGATCAAGGCTGCGATGGTTTCGCCAATGCCCAAGCCGCCGGGGGCAAGCGATGATGCAGACCCCAGAATAGCAGCAAATGCAAAGGGATAGGACTGGGCCAAGGTCATGGGAACAGCGATGGCGAGAAATGCGCAAACCAGGCGCAGGCCAGCAATGATTAGACCGGCGCAGCGCATGGCGAGCGCGGCCAGAGCAATAGGAACGCCCGCCTTGCGGCCAAGCCAGATCGTGCAAAAGCCAGAGGTAAGCAAACCGGCAATTGCAATTATGATGCCTTGCGGAGTGTCTAGTCCGAAACTGATGGCCGCTGCGATCGCCGCGCATCCGACCCATAATACGGCGTTGACGGTCACATGGGATGCTGCGCCAAGGACGCTTGATCCCTTCGCTACCAATGCCCCGCTGCGCACTATCGCGCCACCGGGCAGGGGCAGAAACTCTGCAAATTGCGCGATGCAGGCGGTTTTCAGCGAACTGGAAAAGGAGACTTGAACTCCGGCCCCGCGTGCCATCAGAACAAAATTGGCACCGCCATAAAGAAATGTGATCGGCACCAAAACTAAGCCCAAAATGGCAATCGGGCCCCACTGCAAATCGCTCAAGCTGAACGACAATTGCGACAAGGAATAGGCCATACCGGCCACAAACAGCGTCATTGCCAGCGCAAATAGCGGCCATTTGAGCTTCGCCATCGACGCCTTAAGCTGGCTGGCTTTTAGCATCAAAGGATCGGTTTGATCTGTCATTGCCGCGCCCACTTAAAAGTCGGTCCAATAGGGCCGCTGGGGAACGGGCAATGTCGGGAT
>CALFEA010000170.1 GCA_937950385.1 uncultured Altererythrobacter sp.
GCCATGGCACAGTTTCATAATGCAGAAATGACAGATTTGCACCCGCTGCCACCACCAAACATGGGGGCAAAAGCCTGCATAAGTGCGCGCGGTGGTCGGCGGGCTGGACGCGCGGCCCCCCGCATATTTGCAGCGGGCGAACTGCGGCTTATCCTGCTCTATTATATCCACCAAGGTGCGTGCCACGGATATGGTTTGATCAAGGCAATCGCCGATATGACGAGCGGCGCATATTCGCCCAGTCCCGGCGCGGTCTATCCCACGCTAACACTAATGCTGGAGGAGGCCGTGATTAAAGAGCATGCAAGCGGTGATGAAGGTTTTGATGATGAGGAAAAGGAAGGCAAAAGGCGCTTTATCGCCAGCAAAGAAGGCGCGGCAGAATTGGATGTGCGCAGCGAAGAATTGAACGCAGTGCTGACTCGGCTGGCGGCAATGGCTGATCTTCAGGCAAGCGAGCGGTCTCCTCCCATTGCAGCGGCGATGGGGCGGCTTGAAAGAGCATTGGAAGGGCGCGCAAAATGCGGCGGATTGGAGGCAGAGAACGCGCGGGAAATTGCAGCTTGGATTGATGATTTGTCCGGCCGCATCATGCCGCCTTAGCCTAGCGATATTTGGCCCAAATTTTGCGGATCTGCGCAGCGGTGCTAGTCTCAACCTCAGTCAAGTTATTGGGGGGAATAGATATGGGCGATGGAGCAAAGACGCCGTGGCACCTTTGGGTGGTTGGGGTCATATCCTTGCTTTGGAACAGCATTGGCGGCTTTAGCTATACCATGACGCAGCTGGGCAAGTTGGCTGAATTGGGAATGGGCGCGGAAGAAATCGCCTATTTCGAAAGCCATCCAATGTGGGCCAATACTTTTTGGGCGCTTGGTGTTTGGGGCGCGATCCTAGGTTCGATCTTGATCTTGGCGCGATCACGCCATGCGGCAACAGTCTTCGTGTTTGCGCTGATCGGGCTGGCTGGTTCTACGTTCTACCAATATGGCATGTCGGACATTCCAGAAAGTTTACGCAGTCCGGCCCTGTCGATCATGATCTGGGTCACTACGTTGCTATTGCTGTGGTACAGTTTGCGCCAAAAGTCCGCAGGCGTATTGCGCTAAGCCTTACGCGCTCTTGCACTCTGCTGCTTTTAGGGCCTCGCGGTCTTCGATCAGCCGCACATATGTGTCAGCAACCACTTTGTTGATCGCATCCCAGCTGTAATCGCGCGATTTTAACTCGCCTTCTGCGCCGTGTTTGGCGCGCAATTCATGGTCTGAACAATAGGGTGCAAGGGCTTCTGCAAATTTGCCCGTATCTCCCGGTGCGACAAGCCTGCCGGTAACGCCGTCTGTCACTAGACTGGATGCCCCTGTTGCGCCGGCGGCGACCACGGGCAGCCCGCTGGCCATCGCTTCCAATGTCACATTGCCAAAAGTCTCGGTAATCGATGGATTGAAGAACACATCGCCGCTCGCCAAGGCTCGGCCCAAATCCGCGCCCGTTTGAAAGCCGCAGAAAATTCCGCCGGGCAGAGCGTTTTCAAACCACCCGCGTGCTGGCCCGTCGCCGATCACCAGAACCTTGTGCGGGGCCTGCAATTTGCGCAATTGGATGATGCTGTCGGCGAACACATCCAGCCCTTTTTCCATGACCAATCGGCCAAGGAATATGATCGCAACGTCGCCGTCTTCTAAACCCTGAGCGCGGCGCCATTCCATATCGCGCTTGCTAGGGTCAAAAACGGTCCGGTCGACCCCGCGCGACCACAGACCGATGTCGTCATGCATGTCTTGCTCGATCAGTTCGTCAATCATGCTTTGCGAAGGCGCAACCAGCCCATCACAGCGATTGTAAAAGCGCCGCAGCAGCCATTCGATGCCTGGCTCAATAAAGCCCATTTTGTAATAGCGCGGATAGGTTTCGAACCGTGTGTGAACCGACGCGAGCACGGGAATATCGGCATCTTGAGCCCAGCGCAGTGCGGCATGGCCGGTGACATCGGGCGATGATGTGTGAATGATATTGGGCTTAAACGCGGCCAAATCTGCGCGATTGGCGCGGCTGAGGCCAAGCGGGAATTGATATTCAGACCGGCCCGGTATCGCGGCACTGGGCACGCTGACCAGATCGCCCGTGGGTTCAAATGCGGCGGGTTCAACGGTCGGTGAATAGACGCGCAGCTGAGCCCCTTGGCGCAGCAGATATTCTGCCAAACGGTTCAAGGCCTGATTGGCCCCATCGCGCAGGTAATTGTAATTCCCGCTAAACAGAGCAATGCGAAGTTGCGACACATCCATGATGGAACACGCCATAATAGCCGTTTTTGCAATTGGCGAGGAAAAGAGCGGCAAAATATGCGCGCTACGTGATTTGTCCCAAGGATTGCTGATCGGAATAGCTATGCGCGCTTGACTCATGCCCGCGTATCTCTAGTGCCGCTGACGGGCCACGCGGTCCCAACGCCGCGCGAGCTCTCTGTAAGGAGAGAATACATGACTGATACTATCTCTTCAGGCGCGGCTGTTGAACCGACCCTGAAACCCAACCGTCCGCAATTTTCTTCCGGTCCAACCGTGAAGTTTCCAGGATGGTCCCTCGACAAATTACAAACCGAATCGCTGGGACGTTCGCACCGTTCCGCTGTCGGTAAAGCGCGTCTTAAATATGCGATCGACCTGACCAAAGAGATGCTGGGCGTGCCTGACGATTACCTCGTTGGCATCATGCCCGCCTCTGACACAGGCGCGCTAGAATGCGCGATGTGGACGATGCTGGGCGCAGGCCCTGCTAGCGTTGCGGCTTGGGAAAGCTTCGGCAATGTTTGGATCCAAGATGCGGTAAAGCAGCTGAAACTGCCCGGTTTGCAAGTTCTGGACGCAGACTATGGCGAGATCCCTGACCTCGCTTCCATCCCGCAAGACAATGATGTTGTCTTCACCTGGAACGGCACAACTTCGGGCGCGAAAATTCCCAATACCGATTGGCTTGAGCCGGGCCGCAAGGGCATCACAATCAATGATGCGACCAGCGCCGTTTTTGCTCAGGAAATGGATTGGGCCAAACTGGATGCAACGACATTTAGCTGGCAAAAAGTGATGGGCTCAGAAGCGCAGCACGGCATGTTGATCCTCTCGCCCAAAGCGGTTGAGCGGATCGAAAGCTATGATCCTGAATGGCCGCTGCCCAAACTCTTCCGCCTGAAGAAAAACGGCAAGATCAATCGCAGCATTTTTGAAGGCGCAACAATCAACACGCCTTCGCTGCTCGCAACCGAAGATTACATTGCCGCGCTGGAATGGGCGCAAGGTCTCGGCGGACGCAAAGCTTTGTTTGACCGCGCCGATGCCAATGCAAAGACTGTATTGGATTGGATCGAGGCAACGCCTTGGCTGAAAAATATGGTCAGTGATCCGGCCAAGCGCACCAATACCGGCGTATGCATGCAATTCACTGGCGAATGGTACGACAGTCTTTCGGCTGATGATCAAGCCGCCGTGCCTAAGAAAATCGTTGGGATGCTGGAAGAACGCCATGTCGGCTATGACTTCAACGGCTACCGCGATGCACCGCCATCACTGCGCATTTGGTGCGGCGGCACGGTGGAGCAAGAGGACGTTGCGCGTCTGCTCCCATGGATTGAATGGGCTTACGGCGTCGTCCAATCCGAGATGCAAAACGCCTAAGCGTTGAATTGGGTGGGCAGGCCGCAGATGGCCTGCCACCTTCCCCCTATTTTACTCGCCCAGCGCGATAGCTGGGTTTGAGCGAAGGATATTCACATGACCAAACCCAAAGTTCTCATTTCTGACAAAATGGACCCCAATGCAGCGCGCATTTTCGAAGAGCGCGGCTGCGATGTTGATGTTATCACTGGCGAAACACCGGAAGAATTGATTGCCCGCATTGGCGATTATCACGGTCTTGCGATCCGCAGCTCCACCACTGTCACACCGGCGGTTTTGGAAGCGGCGACCAATCTTAAAGTGATTGGCCGTGCAGGCATTGGCGTCGACAATGTCGATATCCCTTTCGCCAGCGGCAAAGGCGTTGTTGTAATGAACACGCCGTTTGGCAATTCGATCACAACGGCAGAACATGCGATTGCAATGATCATGGCGCTCGCCCGCCAAATCCCAGCGGCGAACACCCGCACGCAGGCCGGTGAATGGCCCAAGAAGGACTTCATGGGCGTCGAGGTGACCGGCAAGACATTGGGTCTTGTTGGAGCAGGCAATATTGGCGGCATCGTCGCCAGCCGCGCGCTCGGCCTCAAAATGAAAGTGATCGCTTACGATCCTTTCCTGACAGAAGAACGCGCGATTGAGCTTGGCATTGAAAAGGTTGATTTGGATACGCTGCTCAGCCGTGCGGATTTTGTGTCCTTGCACACGCCGCTGACCGATCAGACGCGCAATATCCTCAGCCGTGAGCGCCTCGAGAACGCGAAACCGGGCATTCGCATTGTCAATTGCGCACGCGGCGGATTGATTGATGAAGCAGCGCTCAAAGATTGCCTTGAAAGCGGCCAAGTGGCTGGCGCGGCTTTGGATGTTTTTGCCGAGGAACCGGCGAAAGACAACGCTCTGTTCGGCGCGCCCAATTTCATCTGCACCCCGCATTTGGGCGCCTCCACGACAGAAGCGCAAGTCAATGTTGCGTTGCAAGTGGCAGAACAAATGGCCGATTTCCTCGTGAATGGCGGCGTCACCAATGCGCTCAACATGCCATCGCTGTCCGCTGAAGAAGCGCCTAAGCTTAAGCCTTATATGGCGCTGGCGGAAAAGATCGGCAGCTTGGTTGGCCAGCTGGCGCATGGCAATCTGACCGAGATCAGCATTGAACGCGAAGGCGCCGCAGCCCAGCTCAACGGCAAGCCGATTACCGGCGCTGTGCTGGCCGGTTTCATGCGCCGTTATTCCGATACGGTGAATATGGTCAATGCACCCTATTTGGCCAAAGAGCGCGGCCTTAAGGTTAGCGAAGTGCGGCATGACCACGATGGCGCATACAATACGCTGATCCGTGTGAATGTCGCAACCAGCCAAGGAACACGCAGCGTTGCGGGCACGTTGTTTGGCAGTAACGCGCCGCGTCTGGTCGAGATTTTTGGCATCGGTATTGAGGCCGATTTGTCAGGCCACATGCTGTATATTGTGAACGATGATAAGCCGGGCTTTATCGGCCGCATCGGCACAATGCTCGGCGATCACGGCATTAATATCGGCACGTTCAACCTTGGGCGGCGTGATGCTGGCGGCGAAGCTGTGCTGCTGCTCAGCGTCGATCAATCGATCAGCGCTGAAGTCGTGGCCGAGGCTGAAAAAGTCGAAGGCGTGAAAATGGTCAAAGCGCTGGAATTTTGATCAGCGATAGGGCAGGGGCATCGCCTCAGTTAAGAAGGCCGCAATGACCAAACCTGACGATCTCCTGCCCATCGGTCTGCAAGACCAATTGCCCGCTGATGCTGCGCGCATCACCCATGCTATGCGCTCCGCTTTGGATGTGCTGGCGGGCCAAGGCTATGACCGGGTGCGCCCGCCATTGGTCGAGTTTGAAAAATCGCTCGCTGGACGCATGGAAGCGGGCCATGCAGGGCATGAAGCGCGGCGCATGTTCCGCTTCACCGATCCTGCCAGCCTGCGCACGCTTGCGCTTCGCTCTGACATTACCCCGCAAATTGGGCGCATTGCAGCAACCAGCATGGCGGGCGCGGCGCGTCCTTTGCGCCTTGCCTATTGCGGTGATACGGCGGTGATTGCCGCTGATCAGCTTGACCCTGCGCGTGAGCGTTTGCAATTGGGCGCTGAGCTTATCGGCGCCGACACAGCGCGCGCGGCCAGCGAAATCGTTGGCCTTGCAGTGGAAGCTTTGAGGGCCGCTGGACTGACCGGAATTTCCGTGGATTTCACTCTGCCGGATTTGGTCGATACCCTGTCTGTTAAGGCAATGCCTTTGGACGATGCCCAAGTGGATGCAGTCCGGCGCGAGCTTGATACCAAGGATGCAGGCGGGCTGAAGGCGGCAGGAGGCGAAGCTTATTTGCCGCTGCTTTATGCCACGGGCCCGTTTGCCGATGCACTTGCCAAATTGCGTGCAATTGATGCCAAAGCAGGTTCGGGCGGGGCATTGGCCAGCCGCATTGCAGGCCTAGAGGAAATCGCCGCAACATTGGGCGATGATGTGCGCATCACACTCGACCCGACAGAACGCCACGGCTTTGAATATCAAAGCTGGTTCGGTTTCACTCTCTATGCCGAGGGTGTGCTGGGCGCAGTTGGCCGCGGGGGAACCTATAAAATTGCTGGCAGCGAAGAGGCGGCGAGCGGATTTACGCTCTATGCTGACCGGATGGCGCGCGGGGCAAGTGAACCAGACCGGTGCGACACAGTGTATTTGCCGCTTGGCCATGACCGCGCAGCTGCGGCGCAATTGCGCAGCGAAGGCTGGCGGACAATCGCCGCATTGAGTGAAGGCGAAGATGCAGCAGCGCTCGGCGCGACTCATGTTCTTGCCGATGACGCTGAAAGTAATACGCCAAAACCGCTTTGATCACCTTGCGACTCGCGCAGGTGCGCGCTAACTCGCAAGCTGCACATTTGAGAGCGCCCAAATATGGCGCGCTGTCTCCATCAAATCCCCCACGTCGAGTCCTGTCGAAGGACGTTTGAGGATCCCTGGGCAGGGGACGAGGTGTAAGCATGGCTAACGTAACCGTAATTGGCGCTCAATGGGGCGATGAAGGCAAGGGCAAGATTGTCGATTGGCTCGCCAGCCGCGCCGATGCCGTTGTCCGCTTTCAAGGCGGGCATAATGCTGGTCACACGCTGGTGATCGATGGCAATGTCTACAAATTGTCGCTGCTGCCATCGGGGATTGTCTCTGGCACGATGAGCATGATCGGCAATGGCGTCGTGCTCGACCCATGGGCTTTGCGCGATGAAGTTCTCAAGCTTGAGGGCCAAGGCGTTGCGATCAATGACGATAATCTGGCCGTTGCAGACAATTGCCCGCTGATCCTTCCCGTACACCGCGATCTGGATGGTCTGCGCGAGACCGCGGCGGGCAGCGGAAAGATCGGCACAACTGGACGCGGCATTGGCCCTGCATATGAAGACAAAGTCGGCCGCCGCGCGATCCGTGTGTGCGATCTGGCACATCTCGACAGCCTAGAGCCGCAATTGGACCGGCTGTGCGCGCATCATGATGCATTGCGCGCCGGCTTTGATCAGCCGCCGGTTGACCGCGGTGCGCTTCTTGCGGAACTCAAAGAAATTGCGCCGTTTGTGCTGCGCTTTGCTCAGCCCGTGTGGAAGCGCCTAAAGAAAGTGCGCAAAGCGGGCGCGCGCATCTTGTTCGAAGGCGCGCAGGGCGTGCTGCTCGATGTCGATCACGGCACTTATCCCTTCGTCACCAGCTCGAACACGGTCAGCGGCACGGCGGCCTCAGGCAGCGGGCTTGGCCCCAATGCCACCGGCTTTGTGCTTGGCATTGTGAAGGCCTACACCACCCGCGTTGGCTCCGGCCCGTTCCCGACAGAATTGGAAGATGAAATCGGGCAGACTTTGGGCGAAAAGGGGCACGAGTTTGGCGTGGTCACCGGTCGCAAGCGCCGCGTTGGCTGGTTCGATGCAGTGATCGTGCGCCAATCCTGCGCGATCAGCGGCGTCACCGGCATTGCGCTGACAAAAATTGATGTGCTCGACGGGTTTGAGACGATCAAGATTTGCACCGGCTACCGCCTCAATGGCAATGTCATCGATTATCTGCCGAGCCATGCAGGCGATCAGGCGGCAGTGGAGCCGATCTATGAGGAAATGGACGGTTGGAGCGAAAGCACAGCGGGCGCACGCAGCTATGCCGATTTGCCGGCCAATGCGGTAAAATATGTCCAGCGCATTCAAGAATTGATTGAGACGCCCGTGGCGCTGGTGTCCACCAGTCCAGAGCGTGACGACACGATTTTGGTGCGCGATCCGTTTGAAGATTAAATTTAGTATGCGCTGCAAGCCTGCTCCAAAATTGGACTAGGCATTCATCCCAATTGCGGCGCGGAGATCTGGGCAGTAACGTTGTGACTATGAAAACAGGTCCCTTTACAGCAGGTTCTGCTCGCATCGCCGCCTTGATCTTGGGCCTCACCGCTATGTTGGGGCTTGGGGCTTGTTCTTCGCCAAAGCCGGAAAGTTCCTCCAATATTGGAGTGAACACGGCGGTGCCTTTCGCGCCAGAACGCTATGCTTACCGGTCACTGCCGACTGAACAGCGCGTGCGCGGTGATTATGTCTTGGTCGACAAATCCGACCGCACACTGACAGTGTTTCAGCGGGGTAATATATTGCGCACATTTTACGGCCTGCAATTTGGCGATGTGCCGATGGGCCATAAGCAATTTCAAGGTGATGAGCGCACTCCAGAGGGGCGCTACACAATTGATCTTAGGAACCCGCAGAGCTCTTATTACCTCTCGCTGCGCATTTCCTATCCCAATGCCAATGACCGGGCCTTTGCGCGGCAATGGGGCCGTTCGCCTGGCGGCGACATCTATATTCATGGCCAGCCCAATGGAATGAATTACGGCCGTATGCGCGGTGATTGGACCGATGGTTGCATTGCGCTCACAAATGAAGAAATCACTGAGCTGTGGCAATTAATCCCAGATGGCACGACTATAGTAATTCAGCGATAGTCATTTCATAAATATAAGTAACACTACTGGGTTGTTGACTTAGTATTACTACGTTCTAATCAAGTTCTTATAAATATAGGAACGCGATTCTATGGGATTTGATGATTTTTCTTACGCTGATGGTGGATCCGATACGATCCAAGCCAGTGTGGACATCGTTCACGATAATGCAGCTGAACGCGGGCGCTTGGGCGATGCTTTGCGCCGCGCCGATTACCGTGTTGGTGAGAGTATTCAGCTAGAAGAATTGCTATCAGGTGATGGATTTGATGCCTCCGGTGATGTCCTATTGCTCGATTGCGAACATATTGGCGGCGCTGGCATGGCGCGTTTGGCGCAGCTCGATCTAAAATTGGCGAGGTTGCCGGTGCAAGTCTTGGTGACATGCGCCTTGGATCAATTGGATGCGGTGTTTGCATCGCTCGATCAAACCGATCCGCAGATTTTGATTGATCCAACGCGGGCAGAAATTCTGGTTGCAGTGGCCCGCGCCGCTAATGCTAGCAAAACATCCAAATTGCGCGAAATGTCCGATGATGAACGCTTGAGCTTGCTGCGTCTGTCGCAGCAGGTTGATGCTTTGGCGCAGCGATTGGAAGATGATGGAACGGCGGCAAGCGGCGGGCTGAAAGGCACGGCTTCTGTCACCAACATCAAAGATGGCGCTGGTTTGGCGGGCGCAGACAAGCCTGCGCTGCCCGATCCGCGTCATGTGCGCCAAGTGATCCGCCAACGTCAGGCGCGGATGCGGTTCTTCGACGGCGCGCTGTTTGGTGATCCGGCGTGGGATATGTTGCTGGATTTGACGGCATCACGGGCAGAACATCAGGCTGTCTCGGTGACGTCATTGTGCATTGCATCGGGCGTGCCAGCAACCACTGCCCTGCGCTGGGTCAAGCAAATGGTGGATGTTGGCCTGTTTGAACGCACAGAAGATGAAAGCGACAAGCGCCGTGCCTTTATCGGATTGAGCGACAAGGCCGCCGATGCAATGGCGCAATATTTCGCGGAGTTCAGAGCGCAGGAATTGGCGGCTTAGCTAAGCGTTACTGCGGCAATATTCGGCGCAGGATGAGTGTTTGACCGGCATAATTGGCGGCACGGGCAGCTTCGCTAAAGGCATATCTTTCCGCATCGGCCCGCGCTCTTGCGAGAATATCTGCCCCTATCTCTCCATCAAGCAAAAGGCGGTCAGCCGTTCCCAGCAAACGTGCTGCGCGCAGGGTTAGCTCTTCGGGATCGTCGCTGATGATCTCGACAGTTTCTACCGAATTGCTCGCGCCCGCTTTGTCGCCATCGAACCATGCTTTCACGCGCTTATTTGCGCCCTGGGTTAACGGGTCTAGCGCGCCGCCTTGGGCCAAGGCTTCATCCAAAACCCGCCGCCGATCTGTGCCGCTGGGATATTTTGCGCGCAATTGCGGGCGGATTTTCTGAAATGCGCTCGCCAACTTGCCCAAGCTTTGCGGCAATATCTGTTCCAGCCTCAGCCGAACATGTTTAGCCAAACCAGCCGAGGCGCCGCCTGTACCAATTGCGATCAGCAGCGGGTCACGGTCAAGAATGCTCGGCGTGGTGAAATCGCACAATTCTGGCCGGTCGACGACATTCACAATCAGCCCGGCACAGCGCAAATTGATCGCCGCCGCCTCGCACGCCTTGGCATCTTCGTGAGCGACAAAGGCAATGCGCACGCCTTCATCCACCGCCTCGCTCATTTCATTGATCACAATCGCGCCCGCGCGTTCAATTAGCCGCCGCTTGGGCTCTGCTGCTTCACCATCGCCCAAAAGCAGCACCTTTTGCCCGCGCACTTGGTGGAACAGCGGCAGGCTGGCGATTTGCCCTTTAGCCGGGCGATTGCTCACGCCAGAAAATCCGGGACGCGCTCTGCATCCATAATCGCGCCGGCGTCGATACGGTCAGCGACAACTGCAAATTGGTCGGCATCGACCATCACTTCAGCAACAAAACCGCGGCTATTGTAGCTGGAGGCCATGGTTGCGCCATATGCGCCTGCGGTGCGGAATACGGCCAATTCACCAGAGGCCACGCTGTCGCATTCGCGGTCTTTGGCAAAAGTGTCGCCTGTCTCGCAAATGGGGCCAACGATGTTTGCTGTCATGCGTTCGCCGGTTGGTTCCACCGCGTCAAAATCATGCCAAGCGCCGTATAGAGCGGGCCGAGCTAGGTCGTTCATGGCGGCATCTACGATCACGAAAGGCGGGCCATTGCCGCCGCGTTTTACGCGCACGACACGGGTGAGCAAAACGCCGGCATTGCCTGCGATCACGCGGCCCGGCTCAAAGGTTAGGCGCACGTCCCAATCCTTCGTCGCGGCCGCTACCATCGCGCCATAATCGGCAGGTGAGGGCGGCACTTCGCCCGCTTTATACGGCACGCCGAGCCCGCCGCCCAAATCCACATGGGTGATTGTGTGACCAGCTGCGCGCAAATCCGCAACCAATGCGCCGACCTTAGCAAAGGCGGTTTCCAGCGGCTCCAAATCGAGCAGTTGGCTGCCGATATGGATCGCGATACCGCGCAGGTTCAGTCCGTCCAATGCCGCCAATTCGGTAAAGACTTCGCGTGCGCGCATCAAAGGTACGCCGAATTTATTCTCCGCCTTGCCGGTGGAGATTTTCTCATGCGTCTTGGCATCGACATCGGGGTTGACCCGCAGAACGGCGGGCGCAGTGATACCGCGCGCAGCGGCAATTTCAGCCAGCTCGCAGCCTTCCTCGGTGGATTCAATATTGAACTGGCCGATGTTTTTATCGAGCCCGAGTTCCAGCTCTGCGCGGGTTTTGCCTACGCCGGAAAAGACAATGTCGTCAGGCGCCATACCGGCGGCCAGGGCGCGGGTCAGCTCGCCGCCCGACACAACATCTGCGCCGAACCCTTGGCGCTGCAACACTTTGAGCACAGCAAGGTTGGGGTTGGATTTAACTGCGAATGCGATCAGCGGTTTTTTGTCGCCCGTACCCAGCGGTGCCAGCGCTTCGCGAAACACCTTGGCGTGGCGTTCCAGTGTGGCGCGCGAATAGACATAGACGGGCGTGCCGACGGCATCGGCGATGCGGGGAAGGGGGGTGTCTTCGGCATGAAGCACGCCGTTCTTGAGTGCAAAATGGTCCATTGAAAAGGGCTCTAATTGTTCACATTTATTCCGGCGGCAGATCGAATGGATCGTCCTGGCGTTCTTCTGAGCGGCGGCGCAATTCCACGCTGCGTTCTGGCGCGGCGAGCGTCGGCATATCCAGCAATTGGGCCGCATCAGGCGCGGTGGTCGTGCCATAGGGGGCCTGCGGTAAAGCGGCGCCAGCACGCGGTTCCAAATCGGCGCGTTGTCCGCATGCGTCGACTGCAAGAGCGCAGCCCAAAGCGAGTGCAATTTTCACAGATATGCGCATTATCTTTCCTCCGCCGGTTTGGCCTTAGCCAAAAGCACCTTTGCCTCGGCTACGCGCTCTCTTACCCCAGCCGGGGCCGTCCCGCC
>CALFEA010000171.1 GCA_937950385.1 uncultured Altererythrobacter sp.
CCCCTCGCCATGGCCCAGAGCCACCAATAGCGCCGCGAACACGTTACGCTCCTGATTGACCATCCGGCGCACATCTCGCTCCGTGTATCCTTTGCGCTGCAGCTTAGCATAAAGGAAATCAACCATGGCAGGCACATGCTCACTATCGGCTGAGTTTTGAATTTCGAAGCTTTGCGGGTCAGACACAGACAATTGATGCAGCTTGTCGAGCACGGCTTTGGTGCGGCCAACCAGAACCGGTGTTCCATAACCAAAATCGCGATATTGGATCGCGGCGCGCAAAACGACTTCTTCTTCAGCCTCGGCAAAAACCATCCGCTTGGGGTTGGCCTTGGCGATATTATACGTGCCGGTCAGGACAGACGTTGTAGGATTAAGGCGCGATTTGAGCGAGTGCTGATAGGCCTCAAAGTCCTCAATCTGGATTTTCGCAACGCCGGAATCCATCGCAGCCTTCGCCACGGCTGAAGACACAACCTCCATCAAACGCGGATCGAACGGCGCTGGAATAATATAATCCGTGCCGAATTTCTGGTTCTTGCCGCCATATGCGCTGGCAACCTCTTCAGGCACCCGCTCGCGCGCCAATTCCGCAATCGCAGTGGCCGCAGCAATCTTCATTTCCTCATTAATCGCGGTGGCTTGGACATCCAGCGCCCCGCGGAAGATGAAGGGGAAGCCCAGCACATTATTGACTTGGTTGGGGAAGTCAGACCGGCCCGTTGCGATGATCGCATCAGGGCGCACAGCCTTGGCGGCATCCGGCATGATTTCTGGCGTTGGATTGGCCATGGCAAAGATGATCGGCTTGTCCGCCATCTTCTTCACCCATTCCGGTTTCAACGCTCCAGCTGCCGATAGCCCAAGGAAAATATCCGCGCCATTGAGCGCTTCTTCCAAATTGGTCGCCGTGGTTTCCACTGCATGCGCGCTTTTCCATTGATCGACCTTTTCACGGCCCGGGGTAATCGGCCCGCTGCGGTCGCACATGATCACATTGTCATGGCGCACACCCAGCGCCTTAATCAAAGCGGTGCAAGCAATCGCCGCTGCACCCGCACCGTTCACAACGACCTTCACGGTTTTAATATCGCGGCCCGTCAAATGGCAGGCATTCAGCAGACCAGCGGCGGTAATAATCGCGGTGCCGTGCTGATCATCATGCATGATCGGAATATTCATCCGCTCGCGCAATTCCTGCTCAATGATGAAGCATTCTGGCGCCTTAATGTCTTCTAGATTGATCCCGCCAAAGCTCGGTTCCATCAAGGCCACAGCCTCAATGAAAGCGCGCGGGTCTTCTGTGGCGAGCTCGATGTCGATCGAGTCCACATCAGCAAACCGTTTAAACAAGACCGCCTTGCCTTCCATCACAGGCTTGGATGCCAAAGCGCCCAAATTACCAAGGCCAAGGATCGCAGTTCCGTTAGAGATAACCGCCACCAAATTGGAACGTGCAGTATAACGTGCGGCCAGCGAAGGATCGGCGGCAATCGCTTCAACAGGAGCGGCCACACCGGGCGAATAAGCAAGACTAAGATCGCGCTGTGTCGCCATCGGTTTTGAGGCAATAATCTCGATTTTTCCGGGACGAATTGTCTCGTGATAAAACAGCGCTTCGCGTGTGGTGAAGCCCCCCTTGTCGCCATCTGCCACGAACTTGTCTCCTTAATTGGTCCTAATTTCTGCAAGCTTTAACTGAGCTATGCTGCAAACGATAGGGGAAAGGCGACAGCTTTGCCTTCCCGAATCGCCCGCGTGCCAGCTACGCCTTTGCCCATGGCCAAACAGCCCACCCCCATGATGCAGCAATTTCTTGAGCTGAAAGAGCAGGCAAGCGGATCGCTTCTGTTTTACCGCATGGGTGATTTCTTTGAATTATTCTTCGAAGATGCCCGGATAGCGGCTGGTATTTTGAACATAGCACTGACCAGCAGGGGCGAACATGAGGGCGAACCCGTGCCCATGTGCGGCGTGCCGGTGCATGCTGCCGAGGGATATTTGGCGCGGCTGATCCGAGGCGGTTGCCGGGTCGCTATTGCCGAGCAAGTGGAAACGCCTGAAGAGGCAAAGCTGCGGGCCAAAGCGGAAGGAAAACCGTCGTCAAAAGTGCTGGTTCAGCGCGATATCGTGCGTTTTGTGACGGCAGGCACTTTGACCGAAGAAGCCCTGCTGGAACCGCGCCAAGCCAATGTGCTGGCCGCTGTGGCTGAGGTGCGCGGAACGATTGGCATTGCCTCTTGCGATATTTCGACAGGTGCAATGCTACTGGAGGAATGCGCGCCCGATATGCTCAACGCGGCATTGGCGCGGCTTGGGCCAAGTGAATGCGTGGTTCCAGAAGGCTGGGAATGGGCCTCTGGTGAAGAAGTCGAACGGCCCAAATCCGACTTTTCCAGTGATGGCGGATTGGCGCGGTTGAAGGCCATTCATAGCGTGGCGACTTTGGATGGGTTTGGCGATTTCTCCCGTGCAATGTTGGCCGCAGCCGGCGGCTTGGTCGAATATCTCGATCATGTCGGACGCGGAACTTTGCCGCTGTTATTGCCTCCAAAAGTCCATGCCGGTGATGCGGTGATGGTGATTGATGAGGCGACACGGTCTAATCTGGAAATATTGAGCTCGCAGTCAGGCGCCCGAGAAGGCAGTTTGATCGCCAGCATCGACCGCTGCGTAACCGGTGCTGGCGCACGAATGCTCGCAGAGGATCTCGCCGCGCCGCTTTACAATCGCGGGGCCATTGCTCAGCGGCTTGATCTGGTCAGCTGGCTGCACAGCGACCCAATCACCCGCGCCAATTTACGCGATGCATTGCGCAGTCTGCCCGATTTGGGCCGAGCCTTGGGGCGCATTATGGCGGGACGCGGCAGCCCGCGCGATCTGGGGCAAATACGCGATGGTCTGCGCGATGCCTCTGCCTTGCGCGAAATGCTTAGCGCTCTGGATGATAGGCCGGTTTTGCTGGCTGAGCTTTTGCCGGACTTGGCCGGTCATGGTGAGGGCCAAAATGGCCACGGCGCACTCATCGACTTGCTTAGCCGAGCCTTGGTCGCCTCCCCTCCGACCGAGCGTTCATCCGGTGGATTTATCGCTGAGGGCTATGATCACGGGCTCGATGAATTGCGCGCCACATCAGGTAATGCACGCCGTGCAATTGCCGCGATGGAGGCGCGCTACCGCGAGGATACCGACATTGCCTCGCTCAAAATCAAGCACAATGGCGTGCTCGGCTATTTCATCGAAGTGCCCAGCCGCCACGGTGATGCACTAATGGAAGCGGGCAGCGGCTTCACCCATCGTCAAACAATGAAAGGCGCTGTGCGGTTCAACTCCGTGGATTTGCACGAGGAAGCCAGCCGGATCGCAGAGGCAGGCGGGCATGCATTGGCCGCAGAAGAAGCGCATTTCGAAGAATTGGTCGCCAATATCGCCGCGCGCGCTCAAGCCATTGCCATCACTGCCGAAGCCCTCGCCCGCATTGATGTGAGCGCAGGTCAAGCAGAACGCGCCGCTGAAGGAAGCTGGTGCCGCCCAAGCCTATCAAACGGTCCGCAACTTACGATCACCGACGGTCGCCA
>CALFEA010000172.1 GCA_937950385.1 uncultured Altererythrobacter sp.
TCCAGCGGGATGATCGGCTTTCCGCTGAGGCTGCTGGCGCGCGAGGTTTATGACCGTGTTCGCGCGATCAAAGGCGATGCGCCGGTGATCAGCGCCACCGACGAGGAACGGATTGAGCCGCCCGATGCCCGCTATTTCCTATGCACAGCCGAAGCGATGGATCGGCTCGGGCATGGCAAGAATGGCCCGCATGCTTTTGTCGCCTTGGACGAGGCGCAATTGGCCGCGGACCCTGAACGCGGGCATATTTTCACCGACCGATTGTTGAATGCGCGCGGCCGCGAGGAAACCATGCTGCTGGGCTCCGCCACGCTGGAGCCGATGGTCAGGGCCTTGATCCCTGAGGCGGAAATGGTCGAGCGCCCGCGCTTCTCCACGCTCAGCCATGTGGCCCCGTGCAAATTGTCGCGCCTGCCCCCGCGCTCTGCCATCGTCGCGTTTTCATCAGAGCAAGTTTACGCCATGGCCGAAATGCTGCGGCGGTTTCGCGGCGGTGCAGCCGTTGTGATGGGCGCGCTCTCGCCGGAAACGCGCAACAAGCAGGTGGAGCTGTTTCAAAATGGTGAGGTGGATTACATCGTCGCCACAGACGCGATTGGAATGGGCCTCAACCTTGATCTGCATCACGTCGCTTTTGCCGCGCTGACGAAATTCGATGGCCAGCGCAAACGGCGGCTTTTCCCCGCGGAAATGGCGCAAATGGCCGGGCGCGCCGGGCGGCATCAGCGCGATGGCAGCTTTGGCACGCTTGGCAATTCGGTCAGCACGCGGCGCGGCGATCACGGTGTTCCACTCGAATTTTCCGAGGAAGAGATTTACGCGATTGAGGAGCATAGCTTTCAGCCGGTAACGCGATTGTTCTGGCGCGAGGCAGAGCCCCGCTTCAACAACATCGCCACGCTTATCGCCGATTTGGAAAGCGCACCGCAGCATCCTCAATTGGCAAAAGCGCCCGAGGCGATTGATCTGTCTGTCCTCAAATTGCTGGCTGAAAATCCCGCTATCAAGGGTATGAAAGGCGCAGGCCAAGTCCGGCGGTTCTGGGATGCGTGCTCTTTGCCCGATTTCCGCCAAGTCGGCGCAGACACCCATGCCCGCTTCGTCATGCGCTTGTGGCAAGACTTGCAAGAAGGCTATCTAGGCGCGGATTTTGTCGCCGCACGCATCGCGCAGCTTGATCAAATGCAAGGCGGCATCGATAGTTTGCAGGGACGGATAGCTTCCATCCGAACTTGGGCCTATATCTGTCAGCGGCCCGATTGGGTGCTGGCCCGCGATGAAATGGCGGCGCGGGCACGCGCTGTTGAAGCCAGATTGTCGGATGCGCTCCATGCACGCCTGACCGAAAGATTTGTAAACCGAAGGACAACGATACTGATGAAATCCCTGGGCGAAGATGGCACGGCTCTACCGGTTCAATTGGAAGATGATGGCCGATTGACGGTTGAGGGTGAGGCGATCGGCTCGCTCAAGGGTTTCCAATTCGTCGTCGATGCCAATGCCGCCGTGACGGATCGCAAAATGCTGATCTCCGCAGCGGAAAAGGCTCTGCCAGCCCTATTGACCAAGCGCGCCGAATGGCTGCTGGGCGAGGGGAAAGAGGCGTTGGAAGTGTCCGACGGTGCGATTGTGTGGGACGGGGCAATTTTGGCCAGCATTACCATGCCCGATGATTTCGCCGCGCCCAAATTGGCTGTATCGCGCGAGATCAGCCTGCTGCCAGAACCCTCGCGCATCGCTCTGGAAAAAGGCCTGCTCGAATGGCTCACTGCGAAACTCGCGCCGCTCGAACCTTTGCAAAAATTGGCCGCTGCCGCCCGCGATCCTGCGGCCGGATCAGAGGCCCGGGCATTGCTGCACACACTGATTGCGGGGCATGGCGTCGTCAGCCGCGAGGCAGCGGGCCTGGAACATTTACCTAAGGAAATGAGGCCCTTCCTGCGGCGTCTTGGCGTTACTTTTGGTGCGCTCGACATTTACGCGCATCTTTTGATGAAGCCCGCACCGCGCCAATTGCTGCATGCTTTGGGCATAGATAGACGCGCGCTTCAGCCCGCTATGCTTCCGTTTATCAGCGCTGAGAAAATGAAAAACGCGCACCAAAGTGGGGGCCTTCCCGCCGGTTATCGCCGTGCTGGTGAGCAAGCGATACGCGTGGATTTGGCAGAGAAGATTTTGCGCGCAGCGTTTGAAATGCGCTCCAAAGCGGGCAACAAATTGTTCCGCATTCCGATCGCTCTGGGTGTTTCGATCGGTTTGGAAGAAGACAATCTGCTGCGCCTCTTGCAAAGCGCTGGGTTCAAATTGCAGCGCGCGCCTGTTTTGGCAGAGTGCGCCTTTGGACCGCCAGCGCCCGACAAATGGAACTGGCGACCCAGACGCGCTGGCGGCAATGCATCCCGAAATGGTGAGGCCAGGCGAGGCCAGACGCGGCCAAACGCGGCCAAAGGAGGCAAAGCGGGCGGACAACCACGCAAGAACGCAGGCAAAAGGCCTGATCAGCAGCGGCCCAAACATGACACTGGTCCGGCCAAAGCATCGGGCGCTTTTGATGCCCTGAAAGATCTCATCAAATGATCGCAGCTAT
>CALFEA010000173.1 GCA_937950385.1 uncultured Altererythrobacter sp.
AGAATTATCAAGGACAAACTTATCAAGCCGCAAAACTGCGCTGAAATTTGAAGAGGTATCTGCAGCATATTTGAGCGAGGAGCCAGTGCTAGAGGATGTCTCTTTTTCCATCATCGGCCCGGCCCGCGTTGCAGTGTCAGGTGAAAATGGCAGCGGGAAAAGCACTTTGCTAAAAATTGCGGCGCGCAAGCTTGAGCCTTTGTGCGGCGCTGTACACCAGCAGAAATGCTCGCCTGCTCGCTCACAGCAGCGCTGACCGCCATCGCTAGGCTTGTGCGCCCTTGATAGTTGCCAATCTCGCCCGATATCCCAGCTACTTCAATCCGCAAAAGGTACATTTAGTCTGACAGCACCTAGCCAAGAGCAGCCTAGCTGATCATGCCCCACAAGAGTCCGTCGTCCTAATAGTCAATACCTTTGGAGCACGCGAGCGCGCTAAAGTTGGCGAAGGCTTCGTCGACCTGTTCCGCATCCAGTCCAAAATCCTCCAAACCGTATTTGAACGCGCCGTGTTGGTTCTTTGGATTGCCGGCCTCCCATTGATGGACCCTGGCGATAGCTTGTGGTCCGGGCTTTATCCCAACAAAGTTCAACACCTCTTCGACCACCGCCGCAGCGTCGTCGCGCAAGCGGCGATAATCTATATCCAGAATGCCAAACTCCGGGTGCCGTTTGCGGAAATCCAAGTGCAAGTCGGCAATCATCCCCATGCCCGGAACCACCATTGAGAAGTCTCCTTCCTCATCCGAGAACGGGAGTTGAAAAACAACGCCAAGCTTACAGGTTGAGGCGATAAACTCGCGCGGGTTGCGATGTGTCATGATCAGGTGTGGTGCACCATGTGCTTTCAACAAGCCATTTTCGGCACCAATGCTCATAGCGCTCTTGAGAACGAATGGCTTGGAAGCATCAGCAAGGCCCTGCCACACAAGATACTTAAGGGTGTCGACGACATACATAAATTGTAGCGACTGATCCTGCCCGGCAAGCCACTCCAAATAATTGGAAGCGTTCGCGTAGCCCGACATCGTCCGCGACATTAGGCTATGCATCATCACATAGCTGTCTTCTTCCGGTTCCATCGCGTCCATCGCGTGCGCGGCGTTGGCATCAGGGCTGCGACTACAAAACCAATCAATAAAGTCATTTGTATCCTCGATCCGAGGCGTAACGTCCTCGTTTGGCTCACCAGTCAAGGACGCTGGGTTTAGAGCCATCCACATGGGCAGCCAGTTGAATTCACCAGTCGCCGCGAGAACCTTTTGCATCTTGGTGGAGCCTGTTCGCGGCATCGCGTTGATAATAACCGACGGCTTGAGTTCGATATCTCGGATTTCCGGATGCGCCAAAAAATCGCGCTGCATGCGGAGGCGGTTTTTGAGGAAGCGCATAATGTACCTATGCTTGCCCTCAGCCCCCTCTTGCGAGAAGCGCGCCTGGCTATTGTAGCTGTCGATGAGAATGGTAAGCGGCTCGCGCGCTTCGGCATCTACAATATCGATCCCGGTGAGACGCCGTGCCTCATCCAACATTTCGTCAGCCGACATGGGCATGGTTGCAAAATTAGTCATCATCACACCTTTGGAATTCAAGACGCATGCTGTGCTGCGCTGGTTTTTTGGGGCCCTAACTGCGTGATCATCTGAATGCCCGCAGGCGCTGCGATCACATCGGGAACACGATTGATCATGCACATAGTCGAGGTTCGCAGCGATTCATGTCGAGCCAGCAAGACGTCTGAATTCGGATCACCCTCAATCTGCCATCCCATATTGTCATTATCTTCATGCTCTTCGAATAGGCGCAATTCGACCCGCGCATGCGCTTTCGGGCCTTCCGCCGTGCTTACTTCGACAACGAAACGCAGCCCCGCGCACTCACCAGCAGCCACGTCGCGGCCTAGCCCCTCACAATAAAGCGCACGGTCAAACACGACTGGCTCGCGCCGCTCTGTCACCGAGGTAATTGTGAAGCCCAGACCTTCCATGACCAAAGCAGGGATGATCTGATAGATGCCACCAAGAGGGCCGGGCTTTTGAGCAAAGTCACGCACAAATTCATCAAGGCTGAGCCCGGTGCCGACTAGTGCAATATAGGGATTAGTGTTGATTTGCGTTCGGCTCGTATGCATCATGCTGCTAATTGTCTTGCAGGGGCCCGCCGCCAAGATCCCTGCCCAAATCCGCGAATGATCCCAAACGCCGGTGCCAGTAAAGGTTGCGCCATTTTCGCGCGCGATCTTGTCGATACGTGCAGCCACTTCAGGGTTGGCATGCCTCGGAAAATAGGACTCGGCACCGTGGCAAATCACGTTGATACCAGCCCCGAGCAGCCGCTCATAAGCTCCGAGATTGTTAGCCAATCGATCGGTCATCGCGACGAAGGCTATATCTACGTCAAGCTTGGAAAAATCGACAGTATCGCAATCTTCAACCGAGACACCAATTGGCGTCTTCCCATGGAGAACTTCGCCGATATCTTTGCCGACTTTCTTACCTGCTCGATTGTATGCACCGACGATTTTCCAGCCCAGATCGTGAGCGACACAAGCCGCTTCCTGGCCATGGCGCCCGGTACCGTAAATTAAGACTTTCGGCGAAGTTTCAGACATTCTAGTGGGCTCCCTAATTCTAAAATCAGCACGCGCTTGATCAATCGCGAAAGGCGGAAGGATCAATGTTCCTCGCGGGTCGAATGACCAGCTCAGAGATGTTAAGAAGGTCGGGTTGTGCGATGGCAAAATGCACCGCCCGAGCCACATCATCAGCAATGCCAAAATAGGGTGTGCGGCCTTCGGCATCGGGTGAGGTACTGGCCAATTTCGCGCCCATCTTCTCTTGAAATGCAAGCTGTTCAGCTTCCGCCATCCCGCGACCTAGGTTGGTTGCAAACCCGCCAGGAATCACCGCAGACACACGGATCGGATCGGCCTCAAGAGCTTCACGCAATTCGCTCGTATATTTCTCTAAGGCGACTTTTGAAGCGCCATAAACCCCTCCGCCTGGCAAGCGCGCAGCGAGTGAAGAGATGTTGACGATGCGACCGCCTTGGCCGCCATCGCGCATATGGGCAATGGCGGCCTCACAGCCCTCGATCACCGCGCTAAGATTGATTTGAAGCAGCTTTGCCCATTGCGCGCGATCTGTAATGCCCGGATAATGGGTGTTCATTACAGCGGCATTG
>CALFEA010000174.1 GCA_937950385.1 uncultured Altererythrobacter sp.
AGCGTCACGATTTTTGAGAAGATTGGTAGCGGAGGAGGGACTTGAACCCCCGACACGCGGATTATGATTCCGCTGCTCTAACCAGCTGAGCTACTCCGCCATACCATGCGACTGCGACGCCTCCCGCGAGGGATTTTTACGTCAAGCAGGCGGCGCATTTAGGGCGCGCTTGGCCTGCGGTCAACACCCTGTTGTTGGCTTGCGCAAAAAGTCGCAAAGAAAAGCCGCAAAGAGCGACCTAAAACCCTCGGCCCTGTCCGCGAAAAACATATTCACTTACCTTCTCCCAAGGGCCGCCGCGGTAACGGTAAAGCCCCAGCCCGCGGAATTGAAACAGGCGCGGTTCGACAAAGTCGGCAAGCTCGGCCTGCAACGCTTTTGCAGCTTCAATCGTGACCTTGTTTTGGATCGTAATATGGAGGCGCGGGCTATGCTGATCTTGGCCTGTCAGCAGTCCGTGGAAATGCTCCGCAATGTCTTCGCGCAGGGCCAAGAGAGGCTCGCTCTCCAGCTTTAGCGCGGTGCCTTTGCCCAGCGGCATCACACCGCGCAATTCGGCATCAATGGACCCAAGCTCTCCTGCTATGCGCTTGCACAAAGCCGCGATTTCCGCCTCATATTGCGGCGGCAAAGCGTGGAATAGCGTTACATGCGCTTCTAAAAAATTGCGGTCGGCGGGAAAGTGGCAATCGCGCAGGTTCGTCGCCCAGCTGTGCAAATCCTTGGGTAGCAATGCGGTGAGGATGAGCGGGGCGAGATCTGCCCCACTGTTATTCACATCTCGCCTCTTGAACGCCGTAGCTCGTACCATTTTTCGACATTGGCATTGTGCTCTGCATTCGTCTCAGCAAAGGCGTGCCCGCCAGTGCCATCAGCGACCATAAACAGTGCCTTTGTCGGCGCAGGGTTGAGCACAGCGGCAATACTCTCGCGCCCAGGATTGGTGATTGGCCCCTTGGGCAGGCCGGCCATCGTATAGGTGTTATAATCGTTGAGCGCAGCAATTTCAGATTGACGGATGCGGCGGCCCAGCGGCTTACCCTTGGTCATGGGATAGATAATCGTTGGATCAGCTTGCAGCATCATCCCCGATTTGACCCGGTTGGAATAGAGCCCAGCGACCATGCGGCGCTCCCGTGCAACACCTGTTTCCTTCTCAACGATTGAAGCCAAGGTCAGTGCCTCGCGGATAGTGGTGACAGCGATATCGTCCTTACGTTTCGCCCACGCCTCAGCGAGGTACAAATCCATCGCGGCCTGCATGCGCTCAACCACTTTTTTGCGTGGTTCACCGCGTTCAAAATCATAAGTGTCGGGTAGGATCGAGCCCTCAATCGGCACATCGATCTCGCCGGTAAGCAATTCTTCTGCCATCAGCCGCTCATGCACCATGATCGACGGCATGCCTTCGGGGATGGTGATAAATCGGCGGATCACCTCGCCATTTTGGAACGCGTTGAGAATGTCGCCTTGGCTCATATCCGGTGTGAGCATGAACTCGCCCGCTTGAATGGGCTGGCTGCCGCCAATCAGCTTGGCACGAATGGTGAAGCCGTCGGCGGAGGAAATCAGCCCTTGCTCTTCCAGCTTATTGGCCGCTGCGCCCAGTGATGTTCCCGGAGCAATAGTGAAATTCGTATCTTTCTCGACCGTGGCAGAACCAAGGAAGAATACCGCGATCAGCAATATCAACGCGCACAGACCCGCCAAGCCGACGGCACCGAAAATCGCCACTCTCGTCATGCTCATTGAGCGCGCCATTTTAGTCGACCTTTGTCATGACCAGCGAGGCATTTGTCCCGCCAAAGCCAAAGCTGTTGTTGAGCGCGGCGCGAACTTCGCGTTTTTTGGCCACGAGCGGCACAAGGTCAACGCCCTGTGTGCCATCATCGGGATCGGTCAGATTGAGCGTTGGCGGCACGATCGAATCGCGCATGGCCAAAATGCAGAAAATCGCCTCAACCGCACCTGCTCCGCCAAGCAAATGCCCAATCGCTGATTTGGTCGAGCTCATCGAGGCGCCAGACAAATCATCGCCCAAAACGCGCTTTACCGCGCCCAGCTCAATCGTATCAGCCATGGTCGAGGTGCCATGAGCGTTCACGTAATCAATGTCGCCCGCAGACAATCCCGCCTTCTTCAAGGCCATCCGCATGGCAAGCTCTGCGCCTTTGCCCTCTGGATGGGGAGCTGTGACGTGATAGGCATCGCCTGAAAGGCCATAGCCGGTCACCTCGGCATAGATTGTCGCGCCGCGCGCCTTTGCGTGCTCATACTCTTCTAGCACGACCACACCGGCGCCCTCGCCCATAACAAAGCCATCGCGGCCCTTGTCATAAGGACGGCTTGCCTCGGTCGGGCGATCATTCATGCTCATATTGAGCGCGCGGGCCTGCGCAAATCCGGCAATACCCAGCGGGTTCACGGTGCCCTCTGCCCCGCCTGCCAGCATCACGTCTGCATCATCATCACGGATCATACGCGCGGCATCACCAATCGAATGCGCGCCGGTAGAGCATGCTGTCACAACTGCGTGATTAGGGCCCATCAGGCCATATTTGATCGAAACTTGGCCAGAGATCAGATTGATCAGACGTCCGTGCACGAAATGCGGGCTAACACGGCCCGGGCCGCGCTCATGCATTTTGATCGATTCTGCCTCAATGCCCGGCAATCCGCCAATGCCAGAACCGATGGAGCAGCCAGTGCGCATTTTCAGCGCATCATCCATTTCGGTGAGGCCAGCATCTTCTAAAGCTTGGCCCGCTGCATCAATACCGTAAATGATAAAGGGATCGACCTGCCGCTGAATTTTGCCATCAATGCGCTTGTCCGGATCAAAGCCATATTCATGGGTCGCCGGTTTCACTTCGCAAGCGATGGTGCATTTTTGCCCCTCCGTGTCGAATCGGGTGATTTGCCCCGCCCCGCTCTTGCCTGCGATCAGATTGCCCCAAGTGGTGTCCACATCACCGCCCAATGGGGTGACAAGTCCAAGGCCTGTTACAACGACACGGCGCATTCTCTTCTCCGTAAGAATTCTTTGGCCATCCTATTATGCCTAGGATTTGGCGCAATTATGACTGCAAAACTTATGCTGCAAATACAGCGCAGGCCCGGCCCAGCGAAGGGCTCGGGCCTGTCCCGCGGTCACGAACATGCCGCGACCTTGAGTTCAAAAGGCTGGATTAGCCCTTATTCTCTTCGATAAATTTGGTGGCATCGCCAACAGTGCTGATTTTTTCAGCAGCATCATCAGGGATTTCAACACCAAACTCTTCTTCGAATGCCATGACAAGCTCAACAATGTCGAGGCTGTCAGCGCCAAGATCATCAATGAAGCTGGCTTCTTGAGTGACCTTGTCACCCTCAACGCCAAGATGCTCTACTACAATCTTCTGTACGCGGTCAGCGGTATCGCTCATATTTTACCCTCTGTTGGAACGTTTAATATATTGGGTATCGCCCTAATGAACGCAAGGGGCATGTGCAAGGGGGCTCGCTTCGCTCTTGCCAATTTACGGTCGTTTCAGCCCGGTTTTGCCCGTATTTAGTTCTCTTGCGTTGAAGCTTTGTTAGCCAAAATGGCTTGCTCACGCTGCGCCAACTGAATTGCTCCGCGCTGAAACGCTTCGACACGGTCAAACGCATCATTTATGTAGGATTTTTCACCGGCTGCGGCTTGGGCCTGCTCATAATACGCCATCGCCGTGTCTAAATCCCCTGCGCCTTCTTTACACAGACCAATATTAAACAGAACAGACGCATGTTCCGGATTGCGCGCCTCCAGCCCCTCAAATCCAATGCAAGCGGCAAGCGCATCGCTTTTGGTCACGCGCACAGCATCTTTGAATGCCTTGCGATCCTCCTTCACCAGACCTTTGCGGCTTTCTAGGATCCGAACCTCGCGCTTGATCTCAATCGGAGCAAGCTCGCGGCGGATCTCCCACGCCAGATCAGTGTGCATCGCATCCAGCATGCCCGATGTGCTGGGGATTTCGCTCTCATCCTCACAATATTCTTCAGTCTGAGTGATCCGTGAGGCAAACCCAAACAATTCGCGCCCTTCACGGTCGAGCATCGACAAGTCAGGATAGAGCCGCACAGTTAGCTTCTCGCAGGGCACAAAAGTGGTGCGGTATTTGATGCACTTTTTCTCGGCATTCTTTTTGACGCAGTCTTCGACTTCTTTGTCGTCCAGTTGTTCGCGCAAACTATCGTGCCCAACAGAACCTATGATTATGGCCTGCGCTTCGTCTGTTTCGCGTGAGAGAATGCGCAGCCATTGCTGGCCATCGACCTCAGCCCGCTCCAGCCGGTCGCGCAAAGCAAAACGCTGCGCTGCGCCTTGACTGCCTTCCAATGGAGCGATTGCAATCGTGTCCACGGCTACTGCCGCATCGCTGCGAGCAGGGTAGACACCGGATGTGGGCAGAACTTCAGCAGAGGCAGGCGAAGCAGCGAAGGTTAAAACCGCCGCGCTTCCAAAAACCGCCGATTTCCACAAAGCTCGATTTTTCACCGCAAATGCCCCTCAGATTTTACCGTAGGCCTTAACTGGCTTCAGGTTTTGTTTCTTTCTGAGGGGGTTCTACCACACGCACATGAAGCTCACGCAACTGCGTCAATTCGGCCTTAGACGGCGCGCTCATCATCAGATCCTCGCCCTTTTGGTTCATTGGGAAGGCGATCACTTCGCGAATGGCTTCTTCACCGGCAAGCAGCATAACAATCCGGTCAATACCCGGCGCTGAGCCGCCATGCGGAGGCGCGCCCAATTTGAACGCCTCGATCATGCCGCCAAATTCGCGGTCAACGTCCTCATTGGTGTATCCGGCCAGCTCAAACGCTTTGTACATAATGTCTGGGCGGTGGTTCCTGATGGCGCCAGAGGAAAGCTCATAACCATTGCAAACAATGTCATATTGCCACGCTTTAATGTCGAGCGGGTCCATCGTCTCCAATGCCTCCATCTCGCCTTGTGGCATAGAGAATGGATTGTGCGAGAAATCGACCTTTTTAGCTTCCTCGTCATATTCGAACATTGGGAAGTCGACGATCCAGCAGAATTTGTAGCAGCCTTCCTCGATCAAGCCGAGCTGTTCGCCCACTTGTGTGCGGGCCGCGCCTGCCAATTTCGCTGCATCAGATGCTTTGCCAGCGGCAAAGAACAATCCGTCATCGTCCCCAAGGCCAAGCTCTTCGTAGAGTTTCGCCATCAGTTCAGGCCCGTGGTTCTTCGCAATCGGCCCACCGAACTCGCCGCCTTTGCGGGTAACATAGCCAAGACCTGCAAAGCCCTCGCCGCGCGCCCAATTGTTCATATCATCGAAGAACTTGCGGCTCTTCTCATTGGTTTTTGGCGCAGGGATAACGCGAACAACGCCGCCGCCGCCCACGATCTTCTCAAACAGACCAAAGCCCGATTTTTCAAAATGGCTGGTGACATCTGAAATAATCAGCGGATTGCGCAAATCGGGCTTGTCGCTGCCATATTTCAGCATGGCCTCGGCATAGGGAATGCGCGGAAACTCACCTGATTTGGTCACGGTCTTGCCATCTGCGAATTCTTCGAACACGCCAGCCAGCACAGGCTCCAGTGTTTGGAACACATCTTCTTGGGTGACAAAGCTCATTTCAAAATCGAGCTGGTAAAACTCAAGACTGCGATCGGCGCGCAAATCTTCATCGCGGAAACATGGCGCGATTTGGAAATAGCGGTCAAAGCCGGACACCATCAGCATTTGTTTAAACATTTGCGGCGCTTGCGGCAGCGCGTAAAAGTTGCCGGGATGCATGCGGCTCGGTACGAGGAAATCGCGCGCGCCTTCTGGCGAGGAAGCCGTCAGGATCGGCGTTTGAAATTCGGTGAAGCCCTGGTCGATCATACGCCCACGGATCGAAGTAATGACCTTAGAACGCAGCATAATGTTGCGGTGCATTGTTTCGCGGCGCAAATCGAGGAAACGGTATTTGAGGCGGATTTCCTCTGGGTAATCCTGCTCCCCCGCCACCGGCATGGGCAATTCTTCCGCCGCTGATTGCACAGTCACGCCGCGCGCATAGACTTCAATCGCGCCAGTTGGCAGATTAGTGTTTACCGTGTCGGCAGAACGCGCCTTTACCTCGCCATCAATGGTCACAACGCTTTCCGCGCGCAAACCATCGAGCACTTTCAATGCTGGCGAGTCTTCATCCACAACGATTTGCGTCATACCGTAATGGTCGCGCAGATCGACGAACAAGACTCCGCCATGGTCGCGCTTGCGGTGCATCCAGCCGGACAGGCGAACGGTTTCGCCAACATTTTGATCGGTCAGCTGTGCGCAGTTGTGGGTACGATAAGTATGCATCTAATAACTTGTCCTTTTCGCCGCTATAACGCTAATGGCGCTCGGGCGCGAATTGCAATCATTGCGCGCGCTAACACGGCAAGCCCGCCACTTTGTCAAGGCGCACAGGTCAAGGTGCGGGCACTTCACAGGGGAATAGCTACCCCGCAACACGGATTTTGGGCCATTGCCCGAGGAGCGGCGCACCGCTTCACATTGATGAAAAGACACACATGAAAATACATGATCTGATTACGACCACCGATGCTCTGAGCGATTTGTGCGAGCGTTTGGCGAAAAGTGAATTTGTCGCGATCGACACCGAATTCATGCGTGAGAATACTTACTGGCCTGAATTATGCCTGATCCAAATCGGCAATGAGGAAGAAGCCGCAGCCGTCGATCCGCTGGCTGACGGCATTGATTTGAAACCGCTGCTCGATTTGATGTGCGAGAATGAAGACGTGCTCAAAGTCTTCCACGCTGGCGGACAAGACCTTGAGATTATCGTCAATCTCACCGGCAAGACCCCTCATCCCGTGTTCGATACGCAAATCGCGATGATGGCGATCAGCCAATCAGAGCAAATCGGCTATGCCAATCTGGTGGATCATTGGCTTGGCATTGTGGTCGATAAAGGCGCGCGCTTTACCGATTGGAGCCGCCGCCCGCTCACCGACCGGCAGATCGAATATGCGATTGGCGATGTGACGCATCTGGCCACAATCTTCCCCAAAATGCTGAACAAATTGGTGAAGACCGGACGCGGCGCGTGGCTGAATGCCGAAATGGAGAAGCTGGCTGATCCCAGCAATTATATCACCGACCCTGACAAAGCATGGAAGCGCATCCGCTCCTCTGGACGCAATCCGCAAGTGCTTGGCCGCCTCAAAGTGCTGGCCGCTTGGCGCGAGGGCGAGGCGCAGCATAAGGATATTCCGCGCGGCCGGATTATGCGCGATGAAACGCTGGCAGATGTCGCCGCCAATCCGCCCAAGAAACAGGCCGACCTTGGCAAGGTGCGCGGATTGTCGGGCGCATGGCGCGAGAATGATATTGGCAAGCGGGTGATGAAAGTTCTGGAAAGCGCAGAGCCGCTCGACAAAAGCGAATTGCCGACCAAAATGAAGCGCGGCGCGCCTTTGGGCAAAGAAGGCGCTTTGGTTGCTGACCTATTGAAATTACTACTGAAAATCCGCTGCCGCGAGATTGATATTGCCTCACGCTTGCTCACCAAATCGGATGAGATGGAGGCGCTGGCCGCAGGTATTCGCGATCTGCCTATCCTCAAAGGCTGGCGCTATGATGTGTTTGGCAAGGATGCGCTGGAATTGGTCGAAGGCAGGCTTGGCTTTGCGGTGAAACGCGGCAAGCTTAAAATGACGCATATTGATGATATGCAGGCGAGCATGGAAGAGGCTTTGGAAGAGGAAGAACCAGCAGACGCCGCTGATCCCGACAACTCGCCTATTGAAGCAGAAACAGCCGTAAAAGCGCCCGCAGAGCCCTCCGAAGCGTGATGCGCTGCTCGTGAGCACATATCTCCCCACCATCAAGCAGCTGCAATATCTGGTGGCGCTGCATGAGCATGGCCATTTTGGCCGCGCGGCTGAGGCAAGCTTTGTCTCGCAATCCACATTGTCCGCCGGTATCCGTGAGCTGGAGACCCTGCTCGATGTGACATTGGTGGAGCGCAGCCGCCGCGTTGTGCGCTTTACGTCCTTGGGCGAGGCTGTCGTGGCCAAGGCGCACAAGCTGCTACGCGAAGGCGAAGAATTGGCTGAGCTCGTCCAAGCCGCGGGAAAGCCTCTATCCGGCAATCTGCGCATGAGCGTGATCCCCACGATCGCGCCCTTTATGCTGCCGCGCATTCTGCCGCGCCTGCGCAAGGAGCGCCCTGACCTCAAACTCATGCTGCGCGAGGAAACCAGCCATGATGCGGTTGAAAGCCTGCAACATGGCCGCGTGGATTGCGTGCTGCTCGCCCTGCCCTTTGCCACTGGCGAAGTAGAAGCCGCGCATATCGCCAACGACGAATTGCTGGTCGCCTTTCCCAAGGATGATCCGCGCGATCCGCCTGCTGTTATTCCGCCTGCCATGCTGGATAAGGGCATTGATGAGGGGCGATTGCTATTGCTCGAAGATGGGCATTGTCTGAAAGATCATGCGCTAGCGGCGTGCAATCGGCCAGATTCGCGCGGCTCATCCTCAATGATCGGAACCAGCCTGCACACGCTTGTGCAAATGGTGAACAATGATCTGGGCTTGACGATGCTGCCGCAAATGGCGCTGGATGCAGGGATATTGGACGGCACAGATGTGGTCGCCCGCCCGCTTAAATCCAAGAATGCCCACCGCGAAATTGCGCTGATCTGGCGCAAAAATTCACCGCGCGCAGAGGAATTTGAACTGCTGGCTGAGGAACTCAGGGCGGGTTGAGGTGACCAATCAGATCTACAAATACAACCGGTTCCCAAACCTTATCTTGGGGACAATTTTGTTCACTTGCTTACCTGTTAGTAGTTTATTTGAAGTCATAACCACCGGTGCAATTGATCTTAATGATATTAGCTCTGGTCGATTTCAAATCTACACTTGGAAATTGTATTTAATCGGTTGGATTTGCCTCATTGTGATCTTTCCGATCGGCTTATTCGCATCGTGGAAGTATGCGCTGAGAAGCTATGTCTTTAAAATTTCACAACGCTCCATCGTCTTGGATGGTCACACTATTGAAAGAGCAGATGTAATTGGCACCCAATCAACCGTGCGTGGTGAAAAGGTGATGACCCAAAAAGGAGCTTTCTTCGTTCATCCAAATATGGCTGCCGAAGGCCAAGCTGCCTTCGAGCAGTTCATGAAAACTGAATAAGTCAGCCTTCAACACCTCAATCCATATGCTTCAGGCCAACCCGCAGGTAATCCCAGCCGGTAATGCAGGTTAGGATCGCTGCGACCCATAGCATCCCAATCCCGACCGTCTGCGGGAAATTGATCACCTCGCCTGCCACTTCATATGTCCACATGGGCAGCGCGCCTGCAACGATCAGCGCGGCGAGCGAAAGCATTTGAAACGTGGTCTTCCACTTGGCCAGTTTCGTGACCGGCACAGAGATTTGCAGGCTGCCCAAAAATTCCCGCAGGCCCGAAACCGTAATCTCTCGGATCAAGATGACCAATCCGGCGATTACATGAAAG
>CALFEA010000175.1 GCA_937950385.1 uncultured Altererythrobacter sp.
AGCAGTTTTCCGCCCCAGCCGGGATATTGCACGAGATATTCCGCACCGCGCGCCGTTGCGCCCAAGGCAAGCGCGTAAATGATCAGATACGCTTCGAAGCGCGTCTTGATCACAAACAGCCTTTTTATCTTGCGAAACATGCGCGCCCTCTCGTTAATCTTTAACGTTGCAAACCTTGTGCCAAGCATGGTTTCCTGCGGGCTTCAATGGTTAACTTGGAGCTAAGTGTAAAGCGGCTCGACGATGAGTCCAGAGCGTTAACCTAAGGCTTGCAGATCCAATGTCTCAAGCAGGGACTGGCGCGCGGCGATAATTGTCTTGGCCAGAGTGTCTGAGCCCAAGTCTGCTGGATCAATTTGTTCTGGCCAATGGGCGGCAATACAGGCCTCAATCGCGTCTGCTTTGGCCTCGGTTAAAAGGAAGCGCGGATCGACTGCGGAAGGATCGCAGACAACGCGCAGGCGCAGGCAAGCTGGGCCGCCGCCATTGGCCATGCTTTGTTTAACATCAACCGGAATGACCTCGCGGATGGGGCCATTTGTGGCCAGCATCGCCTCGCAATAGGCCCAAACGCTTGCGCTTTTGCGGCATTCCTCCGGCACGATCAGCGCCATGCCCCCTGATGCGCGAGTGACCAATTGCGCGTTGAATAGATAGGTGCGGATTGCCTCGGCAAGGCTGACGGCGCTGTCTGGCACTTCGACCACTTGCAATGCGGGGAAGGCGGCGCGCATCGCATTATAAGCACCTTGGCGGTCGGCAAAGGCGTGCTCATGGGCGAAAATCACGCTTTCATTGGCAACCGCAACGACATCATTGTGGAACGCACCAGCTGCGATAGCGTCTGGATTTTGCTCGATGAAAACGCATTTGTCTGGCGCAAGGCCGTGGAGGCGAGCGACAGCGCGGCTGGCCTGTTCATGTTGGCGCGCGGGGAAGGCTCCGCCAGTTTTGCCATAGACGAAAACCTCGACGCCTTCTGACGCGTGGCTTTCACACAGCCGCATGTGATTGGCTGCGCCCTCATCACCGAAGGTTGGCGGCACCGCGTCATGCACGGCAAAATGGTCCGTGTCGGCAAAGGCGAGCTTCAATTGCGCCTGCGTGTCGCGCCATTCTTGCCCCCGGTGCAGCATAGTGACGAGGTTCGCAGGCGTGAAATGACAACGGCCGTCGCTTGTGTCCGGCGCAGGCGAGACAGTCGCCGCATTGGCTGTCCACATGCTGGAAGCTGACCATGCCGCCGCGAGCAATGGACGCGGCAGATCGCTTCCCGTGCCCAATTCCTCCAGCAGCGCACTATTGGGGCGGGGCAGGGGCAGCAAAAACCCTTGATGCCCGAAACGCTCCAAATTGCCGCGCATTTTTGCAAGGCCCTGCAAGGCGGCGGCACGCGGATGCGAAGCACTGCCCTTGTGGTTGGCGCTGGCGATATTGCCGAGGCTAAGGCCTGCGTAATTGTGGCTGGGGCCGACAATGCCGTCGAAATTCACTTCCGTAAGATTGCTCACCGCGCGACGCTCCACACTGTATCGCCTTCGCTAACATCGAGCGTATCAGCGGCAACTGAGTCTATCGCAATCGAGCCATCGCCTGAGGTTTCGCGCACTCCATAGCATGCAGAAAAGTCAGCGAGCTTGCCGGTTGCGATCAATGCCTTTTCGCCCTCGCGGCAATCCAGATCGGAGAGAGCTGCTTCATCGGCTCCGCTCACGCTTTTCACATTGTCAGTTTTCGCAATCATGCTCGGCCCGCCATCGAAAATATCGACATAGCCCTCATATGCGAAACCTTCTTTTTCCAACATGCGCATGGCGGCGCGGCCGGTGGGGTGGGGCAGACCGATGACTTTCTTCGCTTCATCGCCCAGCATTTCGACATAGACGGGATGCTTGGGCATCAAATCGGCGATGAATTGATTGCCATTGATCGCGTTGAAATAATCCGCCTCTTGAAAGCCCATTCCGAAAAAGCGGCCTGCGACACCGTCCCAAAAGGGCGATCCGCCGCGCTCATCAATAATCCCGCGCAGCTCTGCCAGAACGCGGTCGGCAAAGCGTTTGCGGTGCATGGCGATGAACAAGTACCGGCTGCGCGCGAGCAATAGGCCAAGCCCGCCAGCGCGTTCATTGGGATGCAGGAACAATCCGCCAACCTCGCTTGAGCCTTCTAGATCGGTCGTCAGGCTGAGCAATTCTGCGCGCACTGTGCGGTCGAGTTCCTGGCTATATTGGGTGAGCGTATGGAGGCGGTAGGAATAAAAGGGCCAGCGTTGTCCAACCTTTGTCATCAACTGGCAGGTGCCGCGCACAGCGCCCGTTTCGGTGTTTTCCAGAACCAGCACAAATGTCTCTTCGGTGAGCTCATCCTTGGTGTTGGCAAAGGCTTTGGCTGACACTTCGAGCTTGTCTGCCAGCGCATCGCGGTCGGCTGGCAAATTGGTGAAACCGCCGCCCGTTAGCTTCGCCATTTCATACAAATGTTCAAGATCAGCCGGGCGCGAGGCGCGAATGCGGAAAGTCATGACATGTCTCCATTTGCGATGCGTCCAATGACGAGCGCGGATAGCGCAGCGCGCTCTTTGAGTGAGGGCACAATCAGGAATTCTTGCGGGCTATGAATGGCCCCGCCGCGCACGCCCATAGTGTCGACCACGGGCACTCCGCAAGCTGCGATATTATTGCCGTCGCACACGCCGCCGGTGGATTTCCAGCCAATGTCTTGGCCAAGCTGCGCGCCGCAATCCTTGACCAGATCGAACAGTTTTTGCGCCTGTGCATCCACCGGTTTTGGCGGCCGAGTGACGCCGCCATGACGGTGAGTGCCAACTTCATGGCTTGCTTCTATGCTGCGCAGCAAAGCATTCAAATCATTGTCAAAGCTCTGCATCGCCTCGGTGGATTTTGGGCGGATGTTAAAGCGCAATACCGCATGGTCGGGCACGACATTATTCGCAGCCCCGCCTTCCAATTTGGCAGGGTTCACCGTGAGGTCGGCATGCTCCATCGCTTTCAATTGCAGGATCAAGTCAGAGGCAGCAACAATGGCATTGCGCCCTTCATGCGGATTGCGGCCTGCATGGGCGGATTTGCCGGTGATGGTGATCGAATAATTGCCCGTCCCGCCGCGCGCATGGGCGAGTGTTCCATCGGGCAAAGCGCTGGGTTCATAGGTCAGCGCCGCCAGCTTTCCTCGGGCCAATTCCTCGATGAGTTTGGACGAGGCAAGCGAGCCTGTTTCCTCATCCGAATTGATCAGCACGTCATAGCCGAGGCCATCAATTGTGCCGGATGCCTCCAACGCTTTGAGCGCGTTCAAAATGACCGAAATGCCGCCCTTCATATCGGCAACGCCTGGCCCGCCTAGCACAGCCTCACCCTGCGGCGTATTGGCCAAAGGAGTGAGCGATTGAAAAGCGTGATCCTTAGGAAAAACCGTATCCATATGGCCGGTTAAAAGAATGCGGCGGTTGGCGCGCGGACGGACGCGCAGCACCAAATGCTTGCCATGCGGCTTTTCAAATTCACTGCCATCTGCGCCCATCGCAGTGACGGGGGCGGGATCGACCAGTTCGACATCGCCGGGAAAAGCGCCAAACGCCTCAGCCAGCATTTCGGCTTGGCGGGCGAGCCCATCCAAATTGGCGGTGCCCGTGTTGATCGCGCACCATGTTTCCACCTCGCTCAGCATGGCCGCGGCGTCGATGGATTGAATCAGATTTTCAGATGCTGTTTTCATGTGAAACCATCTCTAGCGGGGCGCGTAAGCAGTTCCAAGGGCGTTCAGCGCATTTGCAATTTGGGGCAAAGCTGGCCATAGGCGTTGGACACGCTCCTCCCCGGACAGTTTTGATATTTTGATACGCCTGCTGCGGTGATAGTGGCGGGCAAATTGTGCGAGGAAAAATGAGCAATATTGTAATCCGTGCCGGTTTGAGCGTTGATGATGCGCTTGCCAATTTCATTGAGACCGAGGTGCTGACGCCGCTTGGCCGCGATGTGGACGCCTTTTGGTATGGCTTTGCCGATTTGCTGGCGGAGTTTGCCCCGCGCAACCGCGCTTCATTGGAGCGCCGCGAAGAGCTTCAGGTGCAGATCGATGCATGGCATGTGGCAAACCGCGCTCAGCCGCATGACGCCGCCGCTTACAAAGCGTTCTTGTATGAGATTGGCTATCTGGTTCCAGAGCCCGCTGACTTCGCCATTGGCAGTGAAAATGTCGATGCAGAGATTGCGACAATGGCAGGCCCGCAATTGGTGGTGCCGATCCTCAATGCGCGGTTCCTGCTCAATGCGGCGAATGCGCGCTGGGGCAGCCTCTATGATGCGTTTTACGGCACGGATGCATTGGATGCGCCGCCGGCCAAACCGGGCGGCTATGACAAAGTGCGCGGCGATGCAGTGATTGCGCGCGGGCGTGAATTTTTGGACCAAGCGGTGCCATTGGCATCAGGCAGCTGGGCTGACCTAACGGACGCAACGAGCGGCATCGCCATCGCTGATGAAAGCCAATATATCGGCGAGACGGAAAAGGGACGCCTGTTCAAAAACAACGGTCTGCACATCGAAGTGGTGTTTGATGCGGATAGCCCCATTGGGCGGGGCGATGCTTTGGGCATTGCCGATATTAACGTCGAAAGCGCGCTGACCACGATTGCGGATTGCGAGGACTCGATCGCAGCGGTTGATGCCGAGGATAAGCTTCTCGCCTATACCAATTGGCTGGGCGTGATCCGCGGCGATCTGTCTGAAAGTTTCGAAAAGGGCGGTAAGACGCTGACCCGCCAGCTGAACGGCGATAAAACCTACA
>CALFEA010000176.1 GCA_937950385.1 uncultured Altererythrobacter sp.
GCAGCGGGAAAAGTAATTGGCTTCATAGGCGCCATTGTGCGGCCTGCCAGTTCTGCCCTGACTGGGAGCAATTCTTCAAGGGCTCCCGTTCCTTTGTTATAGAGGTAGATCATGCCTGGGTCAGTATCGCTTGACGCAGCAAGCATAATTTTGCTCTCATCTTCGCTGGCATCGAGAATTGAAATCAATGGTTTTCCGGGCAACGCTTTGTTCAGGCCCTCTGCCAATTTTTTGAGTTCAGGAGCGAAATATTCCGCGTTGCGAGCAACAGTGGCATAGCTTGCCCCGATGACCCGTTGCTTGCGGCCGATGCGTATAAGGCCGTCCACGTCCACATCATCGCGTGACAGAATAGTCTTTTTGATTCCGTTGCCATCTAGCGATATAGAGACAAGGTTTTGAAATCCATCAACACGCTCAAATCCATAGGCGACATTCTTCGCGCTATCGACGGCCATCGGAGTGAAACCAAGGGACAGGTCGCCGCGCAAATCAATAATCGACAATTGCTCCCAATCATCAGATTTTTTTGTGCGGTATAAATACCGAATGTCATTACCATCGCGTCCGCTTTGCACGGGGTCTCTGACACCCATTACCCGCACACGGCCATTTTCATCCGCAAGGTAGCGGAACGCTAGTTTTGTAGGCTTTTCAATAGTCCGCCCATTGCCTTTGTCGATATTGACAAGATCGACCCCAAGCCCTTCGCGGTCATTATAGATACGAGTATTGTTGCTGGCCTCTTTCATGTAGCGCCGTGTCATCAAGACCTGATTGTCTTTTCCTGGCACATCTAGCGCAAGCAAACGTCCGCCATCTTGAGCTTCGGCGGAACGTCCCAACCTGCCATTTCGGGTCACCACAGTGGCTTTCCCTGTCTTCGGATCCACGCCAATATAGCGCGTAACCCCTAGGATCAGGCCGCCAGCCTCTTGGTAGCCATATACATTGCAAAGGATGCGGTCTTCATTCGCCCAATAGCATCCTGCCAATCGCGATGTCGCCTCATTGAAGGATAGCAAAGCTTTGGGTGGCTCGTTTGTGGTAAGATCGACAATGTAGATCGCCTCATCCGCCTTCTGTCCGGGCTGCACATATAGGATTTTGTCGCCCGAAGGTGATAAGGCGATATCAGAGACTGACCTAAGCGCTCCGAACCGTGTCGCAGTTTCCGCCAATTCTTCGGCCACCGCGGCCTGAGAAGTAATAGAAAAAACGCCAACTAGCACTGCTAAAATAATACGCATAAAAATTGTGCCCCAATAGCGGTAGATCCCGCTTTGAAAAATAGTGCACAAAAGAAGTGATCGCTTCAACCGCCTTTTAAATAATCATGCCGGAATTGAGCTGCAAAATTTGCGAATGCCCCCGCGGTTATTGCGGTGCGCATGGCCTGCATCAATTGTTGGTAAAAGCTGAGATTGTGTTCTGTGACTAGCATCGCGCCCAAAATCTCGCCCGACTTTTGCAAATGGTGAAGGTAGGCGCAGGAATAGGTCGCGCAGGTTGGGCAGGTGCAACGATCATCGAGCGGCCCGGTTTCTTCTGCAAAACGCGCATTCTTAAGATTGATCGGGCCATTCCATGTGAAAGCCTGACCATTGCGGCCCGAACGCGTTGGCAGCACGCAATCAAACATATCAATTCCGCGCTCGACCGCTCCAACCAGATCGTCTGGTTTGCCTACACCCATTAAGTAGCGCGGCCGATCAGTGGGCAATTGCTCTGGCGCAAAGTCCAGCGTCGCAAACATCGCCTCTTGGCCCTCACCCACGGCAAGCCCGCCAACGGCATATCCATCAAAGCCAATGTCTGTAAGGGCATCTGCAGAGCGCTTACGCAATTCCTCGTCCAGCGCGCCTTGTTGAATACCAAACAAAGCGGAGCGCACGACATGTTCGCCGCCAGCATCAAAACCGTCGCGGCTGCGCTTTGCCCATCGCATCGAAAGTTCCATGGATTTTGCAATCTCATCTCGCGGTTGGTCCGCGCGAGGGCATTCGTCAAAAGCCATGACAATATCGCTGCCAAGAAGGCGCTGAATTTCCATAGAGCGTTCTGGCGTCAACATATGTTTCGAGCCGTCAATATGACTGCGGAACTCAACGCCCTCCTCGGTCAACTTGCGCAAGTCTGACAGGCTCATCACTTGATAGCCGCCGCTATCAGTAAGGATCGGCCGATCCCAATTCATGAATGTGTGCAGGCCGCCGAGCCTTGCGACACGCTCAGCACCTGGGCGCAGCATCAAATGATAAGTGTTACCAAGGATGATGTCGGCGCCGGTGGCCCGCACGCTTTCCGGCTTCATCGCTTTGACAGTGGCAGCGGTGCCGACGGGCATAAACGCAGGCGTTTGTATCGAGCCGCGCATCATATCGATGCGGCCCGTTCGCGCAAGGCCATCCGTGGCGGCCAAAGTGAAGGAGAAGCGTGTGGTCATTGCGCCGCGGGCCCTAGCGCGTCACTCGCGCAGCCGCCAGCCTGTCTTGAAAATATAGGCTATGATTGCAGTGCACAGGGCAAGAAAACCAAGGGTTATTCCAAAAGACAACCAAATACTCACGTCGGATGTGCCGTAAAAACACCAACGAAGACCGTTGACTAAATAGACGATGGGGTTCGCCAGAGCGATTGTGTCCCACGGCTTGGGCAACATATCGATGGAGTAAAACGTGCCGCCCAAAAATGTTAGTGGGGTGAGAAAAAGCATGGGTACGATGCCCAATTTGTCAAAACTATCCGCCCAAACACCCAAGATAAACCCGAAGAGCGAAAAGCTGGCCGCGACCAGCATAATATAACCAATCGCAAGAATGGGATGGGCGATGGAATAATCCACAAACAAGCGCGCTGTTACCAATATTATTGCTGCAAGGATTAGGCTTTTGGTGGCTGCTGCTCCGACAAATCCAACCAGCGTCTCCGCAACCCCGATGGGGGCGGAGAGCAGCTCGTATATCGTACCCGTAAAGCGCGGCATATAAATTCCGAAACTGGAATTGCTGGTTGTCTCACCCAGCAACGTCAGCATCAAAAGGCCAGGAATGATGAAAGCAGCATATTCCACACCGCCAAGATCTGGCATGCGTGACCCGATAGCAGCACCAAATACGATGAAATATAGGCATGTCGTCAGAACGGGCGCGAGCAGGGATTGAAAAGCCGTACGCAGGAACCGCCAGAGTTCGCGTTTATATATTGACCATGTGGAGCGCCAATTCATGAAGCCTCTCCATCATCGCCGACAAGCTGGACGAAAATGTCTTCCAAGCTGCTCTCGGACACATCAATCCCGATGTAGTCCACGCCTGCCAAAGTCAGTGCTTTGGTGAGCGCTGCAACTTCTAACGTACCGCCATGGGCAGCATCGCCGCCGTGATATTTGAGGATGCTGCCGCCTTTTTCTAATTCAATCGGAAAATGTTCCAACGCTTCAGGGATAGCTGTCATTGGCTCAGCCAAAGTGATCAACGCTTCTGTGCGCCCCAACCGTGCCATCAAAGCGTCTTTTTCGTCCACCATCAGGATCTCGCCACCACGGATCACTCCGATGCGATCCGCCATTTCCTCAGCTTCCTCAATGTAATGCGTTGTTAGTATGATGGTTGTGCCGCGCTCGCGCATTGCACCGATCAACCGCCACATATCCTTGCGAAGTTCCACATCAACGCCAGCAGTCGGCTCATCAAGAAATAGCAAATCAGGTTCATGCGCGAGAGCTTTGGCGATCAGAACACGGCGCTTCATGCCTCCTGAAAGCGCCATGATTTTCTCGTCCCGCTTTTCCCACAAGCTAAGACTTCGCAGGATTTCCTCAATCCGCTCTGGGTTGGGGGCTAGTCCAAATAGGCCGCGTGAATAGGCAACAGCACGCACCACGGGTTCGAACATATCGGTGGCGAGCTCTTGCGGCACCAAGCCGATCCGCGCCCTTGCTTTGCGCCAATCCTGCGCCAAGTCACTGCCAAACACGCGAATGGTGCCCGATGTGGGCCGGACCAAGCCACAAACAGCACCAATCAGCGTGGTTTTACCTGCACCATTGGGACCGAGCAGCGCAAAAATCTCGCCCTTACGGATGGTCAAATCAACATTGTTGAGGG
>CALFEA010000177.1 GCA_937950385.1 uncultured Altererythrobacter sp.
CTATCGCAAGCTGGCGGAACATGCGCTGGAGAAATTGGGCGGAATGGGCGGCAGTGCGTGGACTGAAACTGCGGTCCTCCCCGGCGGCGACATTGATCCAATGCGTGTAGGCGCGTTCATGGATGAATGCACGGCGCGCTATTCTTTCCTTCCTAGGCCTGCAATCGGCCGCATGGTGCGCGCTTATGGCACAAGGATCGGCCAGATACTCGGCGATGCGCAGGGCCTCAATGATCTGGGTGAGCATTTGGGCGGCGATCTGTATGCGCGCGAGTTGGAATATCTCATCGACCAAGAATTCGTCCACACAGCCGACGATGTTCTGTGGCGGCGTAGCAAGCTGAGGCTGCATTTGGATGCTGCGGCGCAAGCAAAGGTCACCGCATGGTTTGATGCACGCGAAAAGAGCGCGGCATGAGCGATCCAGTCAAGCTCGAAACAGCCATAGGCGGGGCGCCTATCTATCGCCGCGACTTTATCAAAGCTGATGACAGGACGCTGCGGCTCTATGGCCGAACGCCGCATAGTGAAGAGCCCCTGCACCAATCCAATGACGACATTGCTCAAGGCGGGGAATTGCGCTTCCACCCGTTACGCGGGGAATGGAATGTCTATGCCGCCCACCGGCAGAACCGCACATTTAAGCCATCTGCCGCCGATGATCCGCTGGCCCCGACAAAGCCCGATGGTCCGCCAACAGAAATCCCATTTAGTGATTTTGAATGCGCGGTTTTTGACAATAAGTTCGCGGCTTTTCACCGTAATGCCGCCCTGCCCTCAGCCCTAAACGGTATCGACATGGAACCGGCCAAGGGCGCTTGTGAAGTCGTCGTCTACGGCCCTGAGGCCAGCGGTAGCTTGCACACCATCGGCTGCGATCGCCGCCAAATTCTGCTGTCCGCAATCAATGATCGCTATTCTTCATTGTTCGATGCCGGATGCGCTTATGTCCTGCCATTTGAGAATCGCGGCGATGCCGTGGGCGTCACGCTGCACCATCCGCACGGTCAGATCTACGGATTTGAGCGCGTGCCATTGGTAGCGGCGCGCGAGGCGGAGGCTTTTGCAAGCGGATATTCGCTGGAGCGTGAAATCAAAGAATGCTTGGGCGATTATGGGCTTGGCGTAGAAGGCGGGATTGCCGCCTTTGTGCCGCGTTTTGCCCGCTTCCCTTACGAGGTTTGGCTCGCACCCGTGAACCGCCGCGCAGGCCCATGGGAATGCACGGCAGAGGAATTGGAAGGGCTCGCCTATTGGATGGGCGAAATCACGCGGCTTTATGACGCTTTGTTCCAAGGTCCAGCCGCCACAATGATGGGCTTTCATTCCGCGCCGAACCCCGCGCTATCCAGCAGCGACAGTCACCATTTCACCGTCCAGTTCTACCCGCTTTTGCGCGGTCCGGGCCGGGTCAAATATCTCGCCGGAGTTGAACAGCATTCCGGTGTATTTACGATTGATGTGATGCCCGAAACTGCGGTCAAAGCGCTCCGCGAGCTGCGCTGATATGGCTAAAACTGTGAGCGTAAATGTGCCAGGCCGCGTCAATCTGATCGGCGAACATACGGATTATAATGGCGGAATGGTGCTGCCCGCGGCCCTGTCCGTTTCGCTCCAGCTTAGCCTGACGCCGCGTGCTGATAGGGAAGTGATTGTGCGCTCCGCCGCTTATGACCAGCCGGTCAGGCGCACCATCGATGATGCGCCAAGCAATGATTGGTCCGATGCGGCATTGGGCGCAGTGCGCGAGGCGATCACTATGGGCATGCTGACAAGCGGCGCTGAGATTTCCGTTAGCTCCACCATTCCAGCGGGCGCAGGTCTGTCATCATCCGCCGCGCTGATTGTGGCCGTTTTGAAAGCGGCCCGTGAAGCCTCATCCGCAGACTTCAGCGATACCGAAATTGCATTGGCTGCACGGCGGGTGGAAAATGAATATCTCGGCGTACCATGCGGCATAATGGACCAAATGGCAGTGGCCGCTGCCAGTATCGGCACGGCCATGGCGCTCGACACCAAAACGCTCCAATATCGCCTGCTGCCTCTGCCAACCACACATGAGCTGATCGTTTTGCATTCCGGCATCAGCCGCCAATTGAGCGAGGGGCGCTATGCGGTTCGCAAGGAGGAATGCGATACCGCCAAGGCGTATTTCGGCAGTGATGATCTGTGCCTGCTCGACCCCAATATAATCCAGCGCAGCGATCTGGCAGAGCCCGCCCGGTCCCGCGCCTTGCACTGTGCAACCGAGCACGCGCGAGTTTTGGCCGCGGCGAATGCGCTGGAATCTGGGGACATGACGCGGCTTGGCGCGCTGATGAACGCAAGCCATGCCTCGATGCGCGACTTGTTCGATATCTCTCTGCCACCAATCGATGCGCTCGTCGCCGATGGGATCGCATTGGGCGCATTGGGCGCGCGCCTAACCGGCGGGGGTTTTGGCGGGTGCATTGTCGCTTTGGTGGAAAACGCCGCGCGCGAGGCATGGCTGGGGCAATTGCTCGCCAAACATCCCAAGGCGCAATTTATTGATGCCGCTGGCGGCTAGACGCTAACCCGCAATCGCGCGGGAAATCCCAACATATTGCTCCATCACCCATTCCACTGGTTTGCCGATCGTATTCTCCAGCACGCCCAGCTCTGGCGCGAACCATGTCAGCGCAACCAGCCCCATAAACAGCATCATGCCAAACGGGCGCAGCTTGGCATACATCCCCGCCAGCGAAGGCGGCAGCAGACCTTCCAGAATATGCGAGCCATCGAAGGGCGGGATCGGCAGCAGATTAAACACGCCGAGGAAAATATTGATCAGGATGAAAAAGACCATGGCTTGTGCAATCAGCGATGGCTCCTCAACACCCGCTTGTCCGGCCATCATGGCGGCCAGCCCCAGCCCGATTGCGCCAAAAAATGCCAGCACGAAATTCGATGCTGGTCCAGCAGCGGCAACCGCCATCATCCCGAAACGCGGATTGTTCAGCCGGTCTTTACGCACCGGCACAGGCTTGGCCCAGCCAAACACAGGCGCGCCCGCCAATGCCAAGGCGCCCGGAACCAGCAAAGTACCAACCGGATCGACATGGCGCAGGGGATTGAGGCTAAGCCGGTTTAAATCTCTTGCCGTGGTATCGCCCAATTTGAGCGCGGCCAATCCATGCGCGACCTCGTGAAAGACAATCGCAATGATCAGGCACGGCGCAATGAGGAGAATTTGTATAAGCGTTTCGGTCATGAGCCATGCTTAGGCGCAATCGCGCGCAATCGCTAGGTGACTAAGCGGAGAGAGCTTCGCTGAAATGTTTACGGCAGAGCGCGACATAGCTTTCATTGCCGCCAATCTCTGTCTGCGCACCTTCGCTGATCGCTTTCCCATCCCCATCAACCCGCAAATTCATGCTCGCCTTGCGCCCGCAATGGCACACAGCTTTGAGTTCAACGAGGCTATCGGCAATGCCCAGCAAAGCCGCTGATCCGGGGAACAATTCGCCCTGAAAATCGGTGCGCAATCCATAACACAGCACCGGAATACCGGCCTCATCCGCCAGCCGTGCCAATTGCCACACTTGCGCTTTTGAAAGGAATTGCGCTTCATCGAGCAGCACACAGTCGAGCGGCCCAGCGCCATGCTCAGCCATTACATCCGCCCATAAATCGGTATCGGCCGCAAAGCGATGCGCATTTGCTTCAAGGCCAATACGGCTCGCAATTGGCTTTCCGGCGGAACGATCATCCAGCGCCGCTGTCCATAACATGGTGCGCATTCCGCGTTCACGGTAGTTGAAATCCGCCTGCAATAGCGTGGTCGATTTGCCTGCATTCATACTGGCATAATAAAAATAGAGCTTGGCCATGGGCGCTTACTTAAACCGATCTTTGCCTGCCCGCCAGTCGCGCCGCTGTATTCAGTGGGGAGACAGGAACCGCGCGCAATGCTAGCGATCAGCCAAAGACAAACAAAGAGTGAGAATTTCGTAATGGCAAGCACTGGGGCAGAGGTAAGCGCGGCAGCAGGACAAAAGGGTATTTTGGGCTGGGTTGAGCGTACGGGCAACAAATTGCCCGATCCGGTTTTCCTATTCTTTTATCTCATTCTTGCGCTCGTCGCCGTGTCAGTGATTGCCGCTTTATCCGGCGTCTCTGCGCTGCACCCCACCACTGTGGATGAAGCCACAAATGCGCCACTGAAAATCGAGGCGCTCAGCCTGCTATCGCCTGACAATATTCAGCGTCTTTGGGTCGAAATGCCAAAGACATTCACCCACTTCCACCCGCTTGGATATGTGCTCGTCGTGATGTTGGGCGCAGGCGTTGCAGAACGATCAGGCTTTTTTGCAGCCGGCATGTCTAGCGCTGTAAAAAGCGCGCCTAAGGCTTTGCTCACACCCGTTGTTGCCCTCGTGGCAATGATCGGCAACCATGCAGCAGATGCCGGATATGTCGTTCTAATCCCGCTGGCTGGCATATTGTTCGCCGCCGCTGGGCGTCATCCACTGGCCGGAATTGCCGCCGCTTTTGCTGGCGTATCAGGCGGGTTCAGCGCAAATATTTCACCCGGCCAGCTCGATGCTTTGCTGTTCGGCATTACCGAAGAAGCCGTTGGCGCAAGCGCGCTCGATCCGGCATGGACAGCGAATATTGCGGGCAATTGGTATTTTATCGCCGCGATGACATTCATCTATCTACCGATTATTTGGCTCGTTACCGATAAGATTATTGAGCCGCGCCTTGGCGCATGGACGGGCGGCGCATCCGCTGGCGCCGGTGACGGCACAAGCCCCGATCCCGCGATGGAGAGCGGGCCGCTCGCAGCCAAGGGCCTGCGTCACGCCGGATTGGCGGCATTGTTTGTTGTCGCACTTTGGGCAGTGATGGTGTTTGCGCCCGGCACGCCGCTGGTCAATGAAGCCGCATGTGATGGAATTCCAGCTGCGGATTGCTCCATCCATTCTGAATTGCGTCCGCTTTATCAATCGCTAGTCGGGGCATTCTTCCTGCTGTTTTTGCTCACTGGCTGGGCTTATGGTCGCGCAACTGGCGTGATCAAAAATCACCGCGATTTGGTCGCTATGATGGCCGAAAGCATGAAGGACATGGGCTATTACCTCGTGCTGGCGTTTGCCGCTGCGCATTTTGTTGCCATGTTCAATTGGTCAAACCTTGGTCTGATTTCAGCAGTGCATGGCGCCGATGCAATTGAATCCACCGGCTTGCCGCTCCCGCTGGTGCTGGGCCTGATGGTTTTGTTCACCGGCCTGCTCAATTTATTTGTCGGTTCAGCGAGCGCAAAATGGGCGCTGCTTGCCCCCATCCTTGTGCCGATGCTGATGCTCTTGGGGATCAGCCCAGAAGGCGCAACGGCGGCCTACCGCGTCGGTGACAGCGCGACCAATATTATCACCCCGCTAATGGTCTATTTCCCGCTGATCTTGGTGTTTGCGCAGCGTTGGCAAAAGGATTTCGGCCTCGGCAGTTTGACCGCAATGATGCTGCCATATTCGGTTTGGCTGCTGATTTCAGGTACATTGCTGATTGTGCTGTGGTTCTATCTCGGCATTCCTCTAGGGCCTGATGCGCCGGTGGATTACGCTTTGCCGGTTGCGGGAGCTGGTGGATAGCAACTGAAACCTTTCAGCCTAGGTCAACGTATAGCCTCATAGAGGAGTGCTTATGACCCAATTGACAATGACCGACCTTACAAGGCCGGCAAAGTTTATCGCCCTGCCGATTGCCGCAGCCTTGCTTATGGGCAACGCGCAGCAGAGCTATACGCTGGATACAAAGGCCAGTTCGATCGCTGCCAAAGTGCCGTTTTTGGGTATTGGCAGCCGAACAGCAACTTTCAATACTCTGACGGGGTCTGTGGCCTTTGTGCCAAACAAGCCCAGCGCTGCAAAAGTCAATGTCACCATTCATACGCGCGATATTAAAGCGCCCGATGCGTTGACGCTCAAGCGTTTGAAATCCGACAAATTCTTTTGGGTCGACAAATATCCCAAGGCGACTTTTAAGGGCTCCAACTTGACCATGACCAGCGCGCGAAAGGGCAAGATTTCCGGCACTCTGACAGCGCGCGGCGTAACCCGGGCTGAAACGCTTTTTGTGACCTTTGATCGCCCGCCAACGCAGGCTGCGGGCAAAGCAATCAATCTGACCGGAAGCATGAAAATCAACCGGCGCAATTACGGGATGACATCATTTGCTTTGGTGGTCGGCAAGACAGTGACGATCAATTTAAAAGCGCGAATGATCCCGCGTTAAGAGGCGCATTTGAGCACGTTTGAGCAGCTTTGAGATGACGAGGCCAGATGAGGCCAATCGAGGCCAAAGCCGAGATCACCCCCTAATGCCCTCAGATCACAGCGAAAAATCGGCTCAAAACGGCAAGTGAGCCGCAGCGGATTTTAGCCTTCAAATTCAAACCCATTGCCAATGGACTGCAATGTGTGAGCAGTCCCTTTGGGAAGGTCGCTCCATTTCCAATTGGGCTCGCTGTCAGAAATATTGCCGACAGAATCCTGGCGCCTCTTGGTGAGATAATTGACGCTGGTCTGTCGCATTTCGCCAGTGTTTCGCTGAACATGGGAGGACTCAAACCCGATCAGCGCCATCGCCTTGCCATCCCAGCGGAACTGAAAGCGGCGACTAAACATCGACCAACTGCCGGCATTCGCGAAGAAGGCAATGTCGAGATGGAGCGAGCCCTTATCAATCCGCACATTCTCAAAAGGATCGCTGATTGTCGGGCTGTCGTGATCAGGAATAATCGCATCGCTTTTGGCGACGAGTTTATATTGGCCGGGGTAATCCTGCAGAATGACCAAGACCTTGCGTGGATTGCTATCATAACGGTCCATGCCAAG
>CALFEA010000178.1 GCA_937950385.1 uncultured Altererythrobacter sp.
GGCGAGATTGGGGCTGCATCAGCGCATCGTCCTGCATGGCTTTAACGGCCCAAACATCATCATCTTCTGGGATAACATTGTAATCACCAACGACGGCGCAAGGCACTTCTTCCGCCCAGATTTGCGCCATACGTGTCCGCAATTTCGCCATCCATGCGATTTTGTAGTCGAATTTGGGCCCCGGCAGCGGATTGCCATTAGGCAGGTAAATGCAGACCACGCGGGTGGTATCGCCATTCGCGTTGGTCACATTGGCCTCAAGATAGCGCGATTGCTCACCCTCGCCTTCTTTGGGGCCATTGATGCCCAATCCGCGCTGCACTTCTTTAGGGCCGTCTGGAATGACATTATTGTCGGTTAGGATTGCCACGCCATTGAAGCTTTTCTGGCCGTGCCAAATGGCGGAGTAGCCAAGCTCTTCAAATTCACTCGCGGGAAAGCCTTCGTCCTGACTTTTGATCTCTTGCAAGCAAGCGACAGTGGGCCGTGTTTCGGCAAGCCACTCCTTCAGGCGCGGAAGCCGGGCTTTGATGCCATTGATATTATATGTTGCGATTTTCATAGCGACGTATTTGCCGCAAAACCGGGCCCGCGTCTAACTCAAATCCCGAAGCTGGAACCGCAGCCGCATCCCGCCGCTGCTTGCGGGTTTTCAACTTTAAATGCTGCCCCGCCGAGCGATTCGACGAAATCCACGGTGCTACCGCCAACCAAATCCAAACTGATCGGATCGACCAACAGTTTCACGCCGTCGGTTTCGCTGATGCTGTCATCTGCATCCGGCCCATCGGACAGGTCGAATTTATATTGAAAGCCGGAACAGCCCCCACCCTCGACAGAAAGGCGCAAAATTGCGGGCTTGGATTGCTTTTGCGCGATCCATGCCACGCGCTTCGCGGCTGAAGGGGTCAGTGTGAGTGTTTCTGCCATAGAGGCCTATTTAGGTATCGCGGACCCAAACCTCAAGCCGTTTGGATATAGCTGCGCATCGCTTCAGCTTCATGCTCCACTTCATCGATCCGGTTTTTCACCAAGTCACCAATGGAAATAAACGCCACCAGCGCTCCATTTTCGATCACGGGCAAGTGGCGGATCCGCCGCCGTGTCATGAGGCCCAATGCATCATTTATCGATGTCGACGGCTCAACCGTGATGGCAGGTGCGGTCATGATCTGGCCCACTTGCAGCGAAAGGCAGCTCTCGCCTTCATCAGCCAGGCGGTAAATCACATCCCTTTCGGAAATAATGCCGACCACGCGGCCACCCTCTGTGACGGGCAAAGCGCCAATGCGTTTCCCGGCCAAAAGCGCCACAGCCTGCCTAACCGGCATGGCGACTTCGCATGCAATAATGGCGGAAGCATCGCGGTCTTCGATGATCTGAGCGATATCCATTTGGTCCTCTCCTTCGTGTCCTGAAAATAAGAGTGTGGCACTTTGAAGAGAAAATGGCGAATCTGCGCCGAGAGAGATTGGTCCGAAATGGCATTGTACGGCGGGCCATTAAGCCCCATGTATGCGTCATGTTTCGCAAGTTCACTAGCTCATCGCCCCTAGACGATCCTGAAAACGCGGCCTTTGCATGGGCGCGATATCGCCGAATCATGCGCTTTATGATGGCGGTGACGGTCGCCGTCGTAGTGCTGGCGATTGCAACGCTCTATTCACAAAATGGAATGGTGTCGGTGCATTATTACATCGCGGTGGCGCTGGGGATTGGTTTTTCCATGCTGCTGGCGAGCGCGCTTATGGGCTTGATATTCCTGTCCAATGGCACGGGTCATGATGCCGCAGTGGACAATGAGCTGCCGGATAATGACATTGGCGATGATCCGGACAAACGCGTGCGTTAGTGCGCGCTATTCTGCTGGATACAGCCGCAATTCTTCGACCGGCTCGCCGCCTATCAAATGTTCCTGAATGATGCGCTCTAGCGCGGCTTCATCACACGAATGATACCACACGCCCTCTGGCCAAACGACCGCGATTGGCCCAGCCCCGCAAACTTGGAAGCAATCCGCTTTGCTGCGCTGGATACCGCCGCCGGGGCCGCGCGGGCTATCAGGCCCACGTTTAGGCCCGACCAATCCGAGTTCTTTGAGCCGGCTTTTCAGGAAATTCCACGAGCGCGCACCTGCCTCTGGCGAACAGCATTTTTTCTTATCCGACAGGGCGCATAGGAAAATGTGGCGATCTATCCCGCCGGCATTTCTATTGGGGCCATAATGTTTGGCCAGCGCTGTTTGCGCCGAAAGTAGCGGATTGTCAGTCATTGAGCGGCGCCGGATCCGGAACTACGTTGACCTTTTGCTTCAACCAATATTCCAACCAATCAAACACGGTATTGTGCCATTGCAGCGAGTTTTTCGCGCCCAGCACCCAGTGGTTCTCATCTGGGAAGACAAGCAATTTTGAGGGAATGCCGCGTTCTTGCAAAGCGGTGAAGCTCTGAATGCCTTGCGTATAAGGCACGCGGAAATCCTTCTCGCCTGTCACAACCAGCATGGGCGTTTGCCATTTGTCGATGTGATTGACCGGGTTCCATTTCTCATAATTTTCCGGAACGTCACTGTATGATCCGCCAAAATCCCAACGCGGAAACCACAATTCTTCTGTAGTGTAATAGAAGCTGCGCATGTCGAACAAGCCATCATGCTGGATCAGGCATTGGAACCGGTCGGGCCATTTGCCAGCGATCCAATTGACCATATATCCGCCATAGCTCGCCCCCATTGCGCAGGCAGCGCCGCCATCGATTTGTTTGTCGAGAGCGAGCGCCGCAGCCAGACCTTTCTGCAAATCTTCTAAGGGTTTTCCGCCCCAATCCTGATTGATAGCGTCTTTAAATGCTTGGCCGTAACCCGCGCTGCCGTGAAAATCGACAGAGATCACCGCATAGCCCTGGCTGGCCAGAACGCGCGGGTTCCAGCGGCTCGACCAGCTGTCGTTGAACGATCCTTGCGGGCCGCCGTGGATGTAAAGGATGGCGGGCATATAGCCTTTGAAATTCTCAAGTTTGGTTATCTGGCCCCAAACTTCTTCACCGCCCGCACCTGGAAAACTAAAGCGAGTGGTGACTGTGCTGGCGAGTTTACCGACACGGCTGGTTGCAGCATCGGTAAGCGGGCGCGCCTGCTTCCCTGCGCTTGCCATATACAGCTCGCTGGGTGCGCCAATGGAATCGCGAGTGAACAATAGGCCGCCATCTGCCAGCGGAACGACATTGCCAATATGCGCTTCATATCCTGCGATCAGGTCAAGCTTGGTGACTTGGCCCGTTATTGCATCCACCTGAAAGGCTGGCACGTCGAGCGTATCATAGGCTGTCGCGATCAAGGATTTGCTATCCGCGGCCCATGCGATTGATCCAAAGCTACGGTCGAAATCACGGGTCAATGCGTGGGTCTTGCCGCTTTTCACATTGCGCAGCATGATCGTCATCTTGTCAGATTCGTACCCCGGGCGCTCCATTGCAAGATAAGCCAAATACTTGCCATTGGGCGAAGGCGCAGGAGTGGAATCATGCGCAGCGTTCGCAGCGGTCAATTCTGTTGGCGCTGCCCCGCTTAGATCGGACCAATAAATGTCGAGATTGGTGGAGGTGGGCTCATCCTTGTCAGCAATCCGCGCGGTGAAATACACCCCGGAACTGTCAGGCGCAAAGGCGACATCCTCGCCCCCGCCAAACGGCATGGTGGGGGTGTTGGCAGTGATACCAGTTTTGGGATCATTGCCATCGACCGCTACGCCCGGGCCATCAATAATCTCGCCCTTAAGATCATGGACAAATACGCGGTTGAAATGACCCGGAACTTTCCAATGGTCCCAATGCCGCACAAAGCCAGCATCGCCATCGTAAAGGCGTCCGCTGGGGCCATCGGAGTCACCTGCCTTCACATTGCAATGCAAGTCATCGCAAGAGCGCGGGAGATTGGCCCATACCGCGATTTTGTCTCCCTTTGGAGCGACTGTGAAACCCTCAGGCGCGTTTTTGAATGCGGAGATGAGGATGGTGTCGGTTATGCTGCCATTGGCAAGCAGAGTTCCGCTGAAGATTTGCGTCGCGGCAAGATCGTCAGATTGCGCATCATCGCTAAGGGAGGCCATGAAATAGAGCTGGTCACCGCTGCCCCATTGAAGCGAATGGGCATCCTCCATTTCGAATGAGAGCTCTTTTGCAGGCGCGCTATTATCACCCAGATCAATCACATAATATTTGTTTGCGCGTTCCAATGTCGCAGGGTCTGTCTCAGTGACCCGGTAAATCGCGCGGCTGCCGCCGGCTGAAACAATTGGCGATCCAAGCCGGGGCATTGTGATCAGATCCGCTGCTGTCATCGGCGCTTTATCCAGCGCGGCATGCGCCGCGTCAGTCGAGGCAGAGTGACCATCTGCCAAAAGCGGCGATGCGGCGAAAAGCGCTGCCATTGGCAGAGCAGTCAAAAAGCGTGTTTTCATGGAGCGCAGGATTAGCGCGACAATTGCGGCAAATCCAGTGGGCGGAACTAAAGTTTAATCGCGGTCTTTCCGGGCGATCCGCGCGATTTCTTCTTTCACCAAAGTTTCGACCATATCGGGCAGGTTATTATCAAGCCATTCGGCCAGCATTGGACGCAGCAAATCACGGGTGAGCCCTTCTAATGAAGTCTCTCCCGAACGCACGATTTGCGGAGGCACACTGGGCTGTGACATCATTGCGAGCGCTTCTAAGTTTTCGCGCATCGAATTGCGGGACTTGTCAGTTGTTAGCGGGGCATCATCGTCCATCGGAGGCACAGTTTCGGTCACATCCTCAGCAATTTCGGTTGGCGCGTCGATATCCTCGGCAAATTCCATTTCGCCCAGATCAAGCACTTCCTCTGTGTCCTGCGTATCCATAGCTTCCTCCTGCGTGGGTTCAGCAACAGGTTCTTTGGTACGAGCAACGCCGCGAAACACGCGGCGACGACGCGTTTCTTTCGCATCCTCGCGATTGTCGCGCGCAATGACTTGCTTGATTGATTCAAGAATTTCCTCAACCGAAGCTTCGTTTTGCTGTGTCATGCGGTACCCTGTTTCCTACGCCAAATATGCAGTTTGCCCCCAAACCGCGTTAACCATACGAATCACGTAAGCCGTTATTCGTTCGGAGGGCCAATTGTTGCGTTTGCAGGCGGGATGTCAACGGTTCTGGTCGATTGTGGCAGCGGATCTTTGTCGCGGGCCCAATCATTCCACTTGCCCTCAATCCGGTCATAATTGGTCACAGGGTCATATAAAGGCCCGCCAGTGTCGAGGTTCAAATCGCGGGCCTCTGCCTTGCCCATCGCGGCCAGCAGCGTGAAGCCAGCGACATAGGCATTGCGCCTTGCTGTCACCAATTGGACACGCGCGGAGAGCAATTCTTGCTCTGCATTTAATACATCCAAAATGGACCTATTACCGATTGAGTTTTCGGCCCGGACGCCTTCAAGACTGAGTTCGGCGGCGGATACGGCTGTTTGAGAACTTTCAATGATGGCATTGGAGGCTTGCCAGTTTGACCAGGCAGAGCGGGTTTGGGCAATCGTTGCGCGTTCTGCTTGGATCGCAGCTTCAAGAGCAGCGCCTGCGCGGGCCTGCGCTTGGCGTTCCAATGCCGCCGGCCGTCCGCCTTGGTAGATTGGGATCGATATGCGCACACCGGCATTGGCGGTTAATTCGCTTTGCGAGAATTGTGCTTGAGATGCGCCGCCCAATGTGCCGAGAAAATTGCTGTAACTGGTGGTTGCAAAGGCGGAAACCGTTGGCAGGCGCGCTGCCCCTGCAATATCGATATCAATTCCGGCGGCGCGGGCGCGGTCGACCGCTGCGATCAAATCCGGATTGTTTTCAATCGCGACCATTACCGCTTGGCCC
>CALFEA010000179.1 GCA_937950385.1 uncultured Altererythrobacter sp.
AGCTGGCTCGCGCGAAAATTCGCGCACATCGGTGAGATGGCCAGCGACAGCTGCGGCAGCGGCCATGGCGGGTGAGACCAAATGCGTGCGTGCGCCCGGTCCTTGACGGCCGACAAAATTGCGATTGGATGTGGATGCGCAGCGTTCACCGGCAGGCACTTTGTCAGGGTTCATGCCCAGACATGCCGAACATCCCGGCTCGCGCCATTCAAAACCCGCATCGGTAAAGATGCGATCAAGGCCCTCATCCTCGGCCATGGCTTTCACCAGACCCGATCCCGGGACAATGATTGCCCAGCGCACATTGTCCGCGACCTTGCGGCCTTTCAGGATGTCGGCAGCAGCGCGTAAATCTTCGATCCGGCTGTTTGTGCATGATCCGATAAAGACGTTCTCAATTGCGATCTGGTCGATCTTTTGTCCGGCCTCCAAGCCCATATAATCAAGGCTCTTTCGGGCAGCCTCTTGTTTGGACGGATCGGCAAAGCTGGCGGGGGCAGGGACGCTGCCGCCAATAGCTACAACGTCCTCTGGGCTAGTGCCCCAAGTTACCGTCGGCTCGACAGTGCGGGCATCGATAGTGACCGACTTATCGAACTGCGCGCCTGCATCTGTATGCAGCGTTTTCCAATAGGCCAATGCTGCATCCCATGCGGCACCTTTCGGGGCCATGGGACGGTTGTTGAGATAGCGGAACACGGTTTCATCCGGTGCGATCAAGCCTGCGCGGGCGCCTGCTTCAATGCTCATATTGCACACGGTTAAGCGTTCCTCGACGCTCATCGCTTCAAAGACCGGCCCGCGATATTCGATAACATAGCCGGTGCCGCCAGCTGCGCCGATTTCGCCGATAATGTGAAGGATCAAATCCTTGGCAGTAATGCCGGGGCCAAGGCTGCCTGTGACGTTGATTTCCATGCTCTTCGAACGGCGCAGAAGCAGGGTTTGTGTGGCAAGCACATGCTCCACCTCGCTAGTGCCAATGCCAAAGGCCAATGCGCCAAGCCCGCCATGGCTGGCCGTATGCGAATCGCCGCAAACGATTGTGGCGCCGGGAAGGGAGAAGCCTTGTTCGGGGCCAACCACATGGACGATGCCTTGGTTGACGTCTGAGGCGTCAATATATTGCACACCAAATTCAGGCGCGTTTCTCTCCAATGCCGCCAATTGCGCCGCTGATTGCGGGTCAGCGATGGGAATGCGCGCGCCATTTGCATCCAGCCGCGCAGTCGTAGGCAAATTGTGATCGGGCACCGCCAAAGTGAGTTCAGGGCGGCGCACTGGGCGTCCTTGATTGCGAAGCGATTCAAAGGCTTGCGGGCTGGTGACTTCATGAACCAAATGCCGGTCGATGTAGATCAGTGCGGTGCCATCATCGCGGGTTTCCACCACGTGATCGTCCCAAATCTTCTCGTATAAAGTGCGCGGGGTTTTCGTCATATAATCCTCATATCCATCTCCGCGGATAGCGGCCAGAAAGCAAAGTTTGCAAGTTATAAGGAGATTCTCCGCAAGTTGGTCATGGTATCGAAAGGAAAAGTGGACTAACTTACATTCATGTCAGCAAAAACAGCCCTACCATTCGACTTTCCGATCCAAATCCTGCCCGATGATATTGATTTCATGGGGCATGTGAACAATTCGCGCTATTTGAATTGGGTGCAGGATGCTGTGCTTGCTCATTGGAACAAGCTGGCCCCGCCGGATGAAGTGGCAAGCAAGGCTTGGGTCGCGCTGAAACATGAGATTACTTACCGCAAGCCCGCCTTCATCGACGATGATATCATCGCGCAAACCGTGTTGGAGCGGTATCAAGGCGCGCGTGCTTTTTACCGTACGGTGATTTCGCGCGGAGAGGATGTATTGGCCGAGGTGCAATCATCATGGTGCTGTATTGATGCAAAGACCCTGCGTCCCGCGCGAATTGGCGATCATATGCGAGAGTTCTTTTTTCCAGCGGACTAATACCCTATATGGGTCATGATGACTGACTTTTTCCTCGCCTCTCTAATTGTTCTGGCTAGCTTTGCTGCGATGGAATGGGTTGCTTGGGCAAGCCACAAATACATCATGCATGGCTGGGGCTGGGGTTGGCACAAGGACCACCACGAGCCGCATAATAATGCGCTTGAGAAGAACGATCTCTACGCGTTTGTTGGTGCTGCGATGAGCATCTCGATGTTTATGCTAGGCAGCGAATGGGTGCTTGGCGCGAGTGCTTGGTGGCCTGCGACCTTCATTGGGATTGGCATCATGGTGTATGGCGTGGTCTATACAGCGATCCATGACGGGCTAGTGCATCAGCGTTATTTTAAATTCGTACCAAAGTCTGGCTATGCCAAGCGTTTGGTGCAGGCTCACAAGCTGCATCATGCAACCATCGGCAAAGAAGGCGGCGTATCCTTCAGCTTTATCTATGCGGAGGATCCGGCCAAATTAAAGGCGGAGCTAAAACGTCAGCGCGAGGCAGGCATTGCTGTTGTTCGGGATAGTGTGGGGGCGTGAATTCGGACACTGGAAAGCTTGATATCACAGGCGAATGGCAGGGCTTCTTCAATTATCCAGCCAGACTTGGACCAAGCACGCCATTTGTTGCAAATCTGATTGAGAATGGCGGTTCTTTTTCAGGATCCATTATTGAGCCCAGCACGGGGCTCCTTGTAAGCAAGACAATCGATGCGGTAGTCGTAGGCATCCGATCTGACTTTCAAATCGATTTTACAAAGACCTATCTCATTGCAGAACCAGACTATGAAAACCCGGTCGATTATGTCGGTGCACTGACTGCCAATGGCCTTGTGATAAGCGGTGTGTGGAGTTTGCTTGATCTCAATGGCACGTTTGAAATGCACAGAGACAAATTGAGTGAGGCAGAAGTCAAGGTTGAGCGCTTGGAAGCGGCCCCGATTTTTTGGAATTAGTCATCACGTGAGAGATTTTTTACTCATTACGCGTCGCAATCCAACTGCCCGAAATCGCTACAACCGCCAACGAGGCATAGGCCCAAGGTGCGCCTACCGTCAGCCAGCTAAACACTGCACCGGCGACTAACGTTACAATCGCGATAATCTTGGACTTTCGCGAAATGGCGCGGCGTTCTTGCCAATCGCGCACCTGCGGTCCCCATGTCGGATGGTTCAAGATGCGTTGCTCCCACTCCTTATTGCTGCGTGCAAAGCAGAACACCGCCAGCAGCAGAAATGGAACGGTCGGAAGGAGCGGTAGAAACGCACCAATCGCTCCCAGCCCCACGCTCAGAATACCGATGGTGAGATAGATAGGGCGCATATGCAGCGCAGCCCTAGGCCGCTGCAATCCGGGCGGCGTGTTCTTTTACCAAAGCGATCATATTGGGCACGCCTTGGGTGCGGTTGGATGACAGCTGGTTCTTCAAATCAAACGGATCAAGCGCAGCGGTCACATCCATTTCGGCGACCTCCGCGGCGGGCTTGTCTTGCACCGCGGCGATAACCAGCGCGACGATACCCTTGGTAATGGCGGCATTGCTATCGGCGAGGAAGTGCAAAGTGTCGCTCGCTTCTGTTGGGTAAACCCATACGCTGGCAGAGCATCCACGCACCAAAGTTGCATCGGTTTTGAGCGCGTCTGGCATATCATCCAACTCGCGGCCGAGCTCAATCAGAAGACGGTAACGTTCGTCCCCTTCGAGGAAGTCATATTCTTCGGCAATGTCATCTAATGATCGCATCGGCATCGCCTAGCAGTTTGGGCCTAGAGGTCCACCCCATTGGCGATGGCTTCTAACTTGCGAATGCGTTCTTTCAGATCAGACATTTCAATGCGGGCCGCGCCAATCTTAGAGCCTGTGTCCGGATTGCTAGAGCCATTGCCGCCATCCAACTCGCGGCGTTTGAGCTCCAGATAATCCTGCCACGCACGCAGCAGCGCCAGCACAACAATCGTAAGGCCTACCAAGGCCGCAACGGCAATGATCCCTGTGCTTGTGATAATCGGTTCCAAC
>CALFEA010000180.1 GCA_937950385.1 uncultured Altererythrobacter sp.
CCCCATGACGCGCCCTATTCTCGCTGCGTTTGCAGCCCTGCTTGCACTGATCTCCGCGCCTCTGGCCGCGCAGGATTTTCCGGCGTTGTCGGGCCGCGTGGTGGATGCCGCCGATATTATTCCTGCCGCTGAAGAAGCTGAGCTCAATGCCAAGCTCGAGGCGCTTGAGGCGCAATCGCAGCGCCAGCTGGTTGTTGCCACTGTGCCCAATCTGCAAGGCTATGATATTGCTGATTACAATTATCAGCTTGGGCGCGCGTGGGGCATTGGTGACGCGGAGCGCAATGATGGTGTGGTATTGCTTGTTGCGCCGAATGAGCGCCGCGTAAATATTGCAACAGGCTACGGCACGGAAGGCTATCTCACCGATGCGCTGTCGTCATTGATCATCCAAAATGCGATCCTGCCGCGCTTTAAAGCGGGGGATTACCCCGGCGGAATTACGGCGGGAACAGATGCGATCATTGCCCAATTGCAATTGCCCGAAGACCAGGCCCGCCAAGTCGCTGCAGAAGCCAGCCAAAAACGCAGCTCCGACAGCGGTTTTCCGATTGGCGGCTTGATCTGGTTCGGCGTGATCTTCTTCTTTTTCATCCTGCCCATGCTGCGCGGCGGCGGACGGCGGCGCTACCGCGGTAAGGGCCGCGAATTTGGCGATACAGCGCGCGATATCATCCTGTGGGAAGTGGGCAGCGCGATTGTGCGCGGCGCATTGTCTGACGGCGATGATTGGGGCGGAGGCGGCGGCGGCTTTGGCGGAGGCGGCGGCTTCGGCGGCGGTTTTTCTGGCGGCGGCGGATCATTTGGAGGGGGCGGCGCCTCAGGGGGCTGGTAAATCATGGCATATTTGAACGAAGCCCAGCACAAAATTGTCTCCGATGCAGTTCAGGCCGCAGAGCTGACCACATCGGGCGAAATCGTCACCGTTCTGGCCGACCGGTCCGATGGTTATACCGATGTAGTTATGGTCTATGCGGCTGCTGGCGCTTTCACCATGATGAGCCTGTTTGCGCTATTCCCCGCGCCTTTCATGGATCTATGGGATAGCCTGATCGGCGGATGGATGCATGAATGGACCACCGGCGAGCTGGCCAGCATGACCATCGGATTGGGCCTGCTCGCATTCACGATCACATGGCTCAAATTCCTTTATGAGCCGCTCAAATTCTTCGCCATCCCCGGCCCTGTTAAAACGGCCCGCGTCCATGCCCAAGCCATCAAGCATTTCAAGGTCGGCGCAGAGGCCCGCACGCATGGCCGCACCGGCATCCTCATCTATCTCTCCATGCGCGAACACCGCGCCGAGATTATCGCTGACCGGCCAATTGCAGAAAAAGTCAGCGCCGATGTTTGGGGCGAGGCGATGGTCGATATGCTGCACCACATTAAAGAGGGCAATATCGCAGAAGGCATGGCCGCCGGTGTGCGCGATGTTGGCATTGTTTTGTCCCAGCATTTCCCGCGCGCCGAGGATGATGAGAACGAGCTTCCCGATAGGCTGATCGAAGTGTAACGCCTGTCTTCATGACAGATAAAACACAGCCACTCGATCCAGACGCAGCCCTGCCAGAAGAAATCCGCTGGGAAGGCAAATTCATCACCGCCAAAACGCGCGGCCGGTGGGAATATGTTGGACGTGCGCGCGGCATCAGAGCCGCCGCCATCCTCGCTATCGACACTGATCCTGATGGCACCCGCAACGTGCTTCTGGTGGAGCAATACCGCGTGCCGCTTGGCAAAATATCGCTCGAAATCCCCGCAGGCCTGATCGGCGACCACGAGGGCGATGAAGATGAAGCGGATGAAATCGCCGCCGCGCGCGAGCTGGAAGAAGAGACCGGCTACCGTGCCAAGCGTATGGAAAACCTCGGCCAGTTTTTCTCCAGCCCCGGCATGGTCTCTGAAAGCTTCACTCTCATGCGTGCGCACGGCCTGACGAAGGTTAGTGAAGGCGGCGGCACACCGGGCGAAAACATCACGGTACACCGCGTCGCGTTAAAAGACTTGCCACAATTTGTTGCCGATTGGCGCGAAGCGGGCCATGCAGTGGATGTAAGAATGGCAATTTTGATGGCAGCGGCAAACGCTGAAACCATCTTGGGAGAGAAATAGAATGACAACTCGTACTGGCCGCGTAGCAGGCAAATTGGCGCTCGTAACAGGCGCAGCACAAGGGCTTGGCCGCGCGCATTCGATCCGGCTTGCACAAGAAGGTGCGCGCGTTTTGTGCACGGATATCAACGGTCAAGGGGCCGAAGACACCGCTTCAATCATCAATACAGAATGCGGCGCAGGCCATGCTTTTGGCATTCAGCATGATGTGACCGACCCGCAAGCTTGGGAAGCCGCCGTGGATGCAGCGCGCGAAGAATTGGGCGGGCTCAATGTGCTGGTCAATAATGCCGGTATCGGCGTGCCGGGCAATATTGAAGATTGCGACTTTGCCGATTGGCAGCGCTGTTTTTCGATCAATGTGGATTCGATATTTCACGGCTGTCAAAAGGCTTTGCCGCTAATGCGCGAACATGCGCCGGGCTCAATCATCAATATCAGCTCAATCGCAGGATTAATCGCCAGCGACACAATGCCAGCCTATAATGCGTCAAAAGCGAGCGTTTGGATGCTGTCGAAATCTATCGCCCTGCATTGCGCAAAAAAGAACATGCAAATCCGCTGCAATTCGGTTCACCCTACTTTTGTCGATACGCCGATTTTGGACGGTACCGCCAAGGGTGCTGGCCTTGATAAGGATGTCCTGCTGGAGAAATTGGCGCGGCAAATTCCGCTGAAATTCGTGGGCGAACCCAATGATATTGCCAATGCCGTACTTTATCTCGCGAGCGATGAAAGCCGCTTTATGACGGGCGCTGAGATCAAATTGGATGGCGGCATTAGCGCGATGTGATCTTGACGCAGACTGGTAGGCCTGGACACAATAACAAACACGCAAAAGAAAGGGGCCGCTACCCACTGGTATGGCCCCTCCCGGTTTCAGCAATTGGGAGCATGACCCGATCGAAACCGGGGTCCGCTTGTCCTGATCAGGCTCCTAGTCGGCGATCAATGCGATGGCGACATAGGCAAGACCTGCTGTGCCGACGCTTACCAAGGCTCCAATTACGAATCCTACGCGGACCAGCACTGGGTCAATTCCGACGTAATTGGCGATCCCGCTGCACACGCCTGACAATTTGGCATTGGTGCGGTCGAGGCGGAATTTCTTGGATGGCGCGCCGCCGTTTTCATTCTTGGCAATCTTGCTCATGCGAACACCGCGACATTGGTGGTTGCTGGGATGATAGCAGTGGCGAACATTATGGCCGACAAAGCCAAAGCGCCGAAGCCTGCGACAAAACGGTTTGAGTGGTCAGATACTAAGAACATGGTGTGATTTCCTTTTGAGTGTGTTTGATTGAGAAGCGTGATCAGCGATTAAGCAAAGACGCCAGTGGTTGTTGCCGGGATGATCGCAGTGGCCATCAGAACGCTTGAAATTGCGAGTGAGAAGACAGCGGCGAAAAGCTTGTTGGCGGTATCAGAAGTAGTAGTCATGGTTCGTATTCCTTTGAATTTATGGGCCAGTGAGACCGTCTCGCTGGTTGTCCCATGCTCTGCAGATGCCGTGCCAGTTTTGAAAAACCGCAGAAATCTGCCATTTTTTGTATATTGATCGATTTTACGACAATTCATCATTCCGAACTATTGGTGAATAACACCAACTCTTAGTTTCGGTGATTTCCCTGTCAGGGTCATGGCTAAATACGCAGCCAATGCTATTTGGGTTACAGCATGGCTCTCGACCGCATCATTCTGAGCAATTTTCGCAATCACATCAGCAGCGAATTGGAGCAAACCGCCCAGTTCAACCTGCTGGTTGGAGAAAATGGCGCGGGAAAAACCAATGTGCTGGAGGCTTTATCGCTGCTCGCACCGGGACGCGGACTGCGGCGCGCTCCCATGCCCGATATGGCCGGACAGACCAGTGCACAATCAGAAGGCGGCGGCTTTGCCATTGGCGCAAGCCTGAAAGAACAAGGCCATGAAAGCGCGCGGATCGGCACTCAGGTAGAGCCGGACCAACCCGGCCGGCGCATTGTGCGGATCAATGGCGCAGCGGCCAGCGCGGCCAGCC
>CALFEA010000181.1 GCA_937950385.1 uncultured Altererythrobacter sp.
CTGCCCCCATTGCGGCGAAGTGTCCGACCCATTTGGCAAGGGCGGCTTTGAAAAGCTGGCCGATACAATCGAACTGCCATTTCTGGGCCGTATCCCGCTGAGCTTGAATGTTCGTGAGGCGGGGGACGCGGGCATACCGCCAGCCGCCAGTGACGGAGAGGAGGCCGCACCCTTTAAAGTTGTCGCACAGAAAGTCTCTGACTGGCTGAACCGGCTGAACAATGGAAATGCGGGCTAGACCATGGGCATTACCCGCCGCGGCGTTCTAACCGGAGCAGCAATTGGCGGCGGCGTCGTGGTAGCTTGGGCCTTATTCCCGCGCACTTACCCCAACCCATTGCAGCCCGGCCGCGAGGAATTGGCCTTTGATGCTTGGCTGAAAATTGGCCTCGACGGAGTGGTAACGGTTGCCGTGCCCCAGCTGGAAATGGGCCAAGGGGTGACAACTTTGCTGCCGCAAATTATCGCCGCAGAACTTGGCGCGGATTGGCGGCAAATGGCTGTTGAACCAGCGCCCGTTAGCGGCGCATATGCCAATGTGCCTTTGGCCGCGCATTGGGCGCCCATGTGGATCCCCTATGCCCCGCAAGAAGCATCGCAGGCGCCTGAATATATCGCGCAGCGCTATGCTGAGACAAAGCGCTTTTCGGCCACCGCTGATGGCACAACCCTCGCCGCGTTTGAGCGTCCATGCCGCCTTGCTGCGGCCAAGACGCGGGCTATGCTGGCACAAGCGGCGGCGGAGCGCTGGAATGTGCCGCCAGAGGAATGCGCCGCGTCCAATGGCTTTATCGTGCATGAAGACAAGCGCCTGACTTTTGGCGAATTGGCGGCAGAGGCGGCAGAACAAACGCCGCCTGATCCTGTGCCCCTGCGATCACAGCCCTATGGCGAACAGCCCCAACCTGCTGAAAGACGCGCTGAGGGGACGGGTGAAAGCCCCTATGCGCGGATTGATTACCCATCAAAAGTGGATGGCAGCTTCCTATTTGCAGGCGATGTGCGCTTGCCCAATATGGTCTATGCCGCGATCCGGCATGGGCCGCTTGATCAATCAGAACTCGCCAGTTTTGATGCAGGCGCGCCCGAGGGTATGCGCGCCTTTATCACCACGGTAAAAAGCAAACGCTGGCTGGCCGCTATTGCTAGCAACTGGTGGGCCGCAGAACGCGCGCTCGATGCGATGAAACCGCGCTGGGACGTGAAACGCTTGGTCGATAGCGACCGGATCGATGCGCAATTGGACGAGGCTATGCGCGAGGGGCAGGCTTACCGGCTGGAAAAACGCGGCCAAGGCTATGACACGCGCGGCGAGGCAGACATTGCCGCCCGCTATGATTTCGACCCTGCCCTGCACGCCACGATTGAAACCTCCACTGCGACCGCGCGCCTGCAAGATGGCGTATTGGAGCTATGGATCGCCAGCCAAGCGCCCGAAGCCGCCCGCGCAGCCGCTGCTAAAGCGCTGGATATGGCGCTGGAGAATGTCGTCCTTTACCCCATGCCCGCAGGCGGCAGTTTTGACCGGCGGCTCGACCATGATCACGCGATAGAGGTCGCGGTGCTCGCCCGCGAACTTTCCAAAGAAGACCCCCGCCCCGTCCAATTGGTATGGTCACGCTGGCAAGAACATTTGCGCGACCGGCCGCGCACACCAGCCGCCGTGTTCGTCGGCGCCCGCATCAGCAGCCCTGATCAAGGCACGATCACAGGCCTGCAAACGCGCATTGCCTGCCCGCCTGCCAATCTGGAATTGGGCCGCAGATTATTCGCCAATAAAAGCACGGTTGCAGCCATCGATGATGTCGCAGGCAAATCCGACCCGCTCGCCGTTGAAGGCGCAATGCCAGCCTATGCAATCGGCGATGTTTCGGTCGATCATGTCGCGGCGCGGATTGATTTGCCATGCGGGCGAATGCGCGGCAATTCGCACAGCTACACCGCCTTTGCGACCGAATGTTTTATTGATGAAGCCGCACACAGATATAAGCGCGAGCCGCTCTCCTACCGCATATCTCTGCTCGGCTCTGACGTGCGCATGGCCGAATGCCTGCAACGCGCCGCGCGGCTTGCTGGATGGGATGGCGGCGCAGATCAGAGCGGGCAAGGCATTGCCTGCCACCGGATCGGATCATGGGAAAGCGGCGGGCGCATTGCCGCAGTTGCCGTTGCGAAAGCAGGCCCCGGCGGCGCCCGGGTGGAGCACATTGTCGCTGCCGTTGATATTGGCCGCATCGTCAATCTCGATATTGCGCGCCAGCAAATCGAAGGCGGCCTGATATTCGGCATGGCGCAAGCCTTGGGCGCAAGCACGCGTTATGCAGGCGGCCTCCCCATCGCGCAGAGCTTAGGCCAGCTTAATCTGCCCAATCTCGCCGATTGCCCAGAGATTGAAGTCGACTTTATTATGAGTACGCAGGAGCCATTTGACCCCGGCGAGCTTGGCGCTGTGATCGCCCCGCCCGCCATTGCCAATGCGCTGCATTCGGCCACGGGGTTGAGACTGCGCCGTTTGCCCCTACTTTCTGGGGGTCTCTAAACTAGAAATGGCGCGCAATGACTTGGACTGAACAGAAACTCCCCGCAGATCACGCGCCGGTTAAATCGGGGAAGGTTGGCGTATTGGTCGTCAATCTGGGCACGCCAGAGGCCGCAGAGCCGCGCGCGGTAAAACGCTATTTGGGCGAATTTCTATCCGACAAACGCGTGATCGAAATCCCGCAAATCGTCTGGCAGCCTATATTGCGCGGGATCATCCTCAACACGCGCCCCAAGAAAAGCGCAAAAGCCTATGCCAAGGTATGGACCGAGGATGGTTCGCCATTGGCCTTTATTACCAAGGCGCAATCAGAAGGTTTGCAGGAGCAGCTGGGCGAAAATGTGCTGGTCAAATATGCGATGCGCTACGGCAATCCCTCCATCCCCGATCAGATCACGGCTTTGCAAGCAGAAGGTGCAGAACGCATTTTGCTGGCCCCGCTCTATCCGCAATATTGCGCCGCGACGACGGCGACCGTGGTCGATAAGGCCGCTGAAACTTTGATGAAGCAGCGCTGGCAGGCCTCTTTGCGCACCTTGCCGCCCTATCACGATGATCCCGCCTATATTAGCGCATTGCATGATGATATTGCCGCGCAATTGGCAGCGCTGGATTTTGTGCCAGAGGTCTTGCTCCTAAGCTTTCACGGCATGCCGCAGCGCACCCATGATTTGGGCGATCCCTATCATTGCCATTGCCGCAAAACCGCGCGCTTGCTCGAGGAAGCTCTTGATGCTTCTGGCAAAGCCATGGGCATTCGCACTGAAACCAGCTTCCAATCCCGTTTTGGCCCCGCTCAATGGCTCACCCCCGCCACCGACGACACGTTGGAGGCAGAGGGCGCAAAGGGCACGAAACGCCTCGCGATTGCCGCACCCGGCTTCTCCGCCGATTGTGTGGAGACGCTGGAAGAACTGGCGATTGAGGGCAAAGCGCAATTCATGGATGCTGGCGGCGAGGAATTTGCCGTATTGTCCTGTCTCAACACATCCGATCCGGGCATGGACATGCTGGAGACGATCATCCGCCGCGAGCTATCGGGCTGGATTTAAGGCTCTTTCAAACGTTTCCCTTGAATTGAGACCGCTACTGACACTAAGGTAAGTAAGCACTGCAAACCTAAGGACGCCCCCACGATGGCCACTCTTGCTGACCCCTCGCTCGACGCTGATACAGAAGAATTCGCACCAAAACATTGGAGCGACCGTCTTCCCGCTGAAAAACTCAGCCATATTGCAGGTGATGAAGGTTGGCCGATTGTCGGCAACACATTCACCATGCTGGCAGACCCCCATGCCTTCACCCGCCGCATGGTGGAAACCTATGGCCCCGTTTACAAAGTGCGCGCCTTTGGCGGCCATCAGGTCAATCTAATCGGGCCGGATGCCAATGAGCTTGTACTGTTCAACCGCGATAAGATTTTCTCTAGCGAGCAAGGCTGGGGCCCCGTGCTGGATCAATTGTTCCCGCGCGGGCTGATGCTGCTGGATTTTGATCATCACCGGATGGATCGTCGCGCGCTTTCCATCGCTTTTAAGCCGGGGCCAATGCGGCATTATTCCGGCGCGCTCAATCGCGGCATCGCCCAAGAAACTGCCAAATGGGAAGGCGAAATGCTGTTCAACCCTGCGGTAAAACAGCTCACACTCGATCTCGCCGCAGAAAGCTTCATCGGCATTCCTTGGGGCCCTGAAGCCGATAAAATCAACACCGCATTTGTCGATATGGTGCAAGCCTCAGTTGCGCCCGTGCGCACGCCCTACCCGTTTACCAAGATGAAGCGCGGGGTCGATGGCCGCGCATTTCTGGTCGATTTCTTTACCAAGGAAACGCACAAGCGGCGCGAGGCTGGCGGCGGGCAGGATATGTTCAGCCAATTTGCCACCGCCACTCATGAAGACGGCTCATTGCTGCCGGTCGACGAGGTCGTCGATCATATGAACTTCCTGATGATGGCTGCCCATGACACGATCACATCATCGGCCACCAGCTTTATGTATTTGCTGGCCAAGCACCCAGAATGGCAGGAAAAGCTGCGCGCAGAAATCATCGCTGTCACCGGCGGTCCGGATGCAGACGGCAATCCGCGCGCGCTTGAATATGATGATATGGGCAAGCTTGAATTGACCGAAATGGCGTTCAAAGAGGCTCTGCGGATGTATGCCCCAGTGCCATCAATGCCGCGCCGCGCACTGAAAAGCTTTAACTATGGCGGGTTTCATATTCCGGCTGGCACGGGAGTTTCGCTAGGCATTCATTACGTCCATCACGACCCGGCAATCTGGCCTGATCCCTATACATTTGACCCAATGCGCTTCACCCCAGAGGCGGTCAAAGCGCGGCACAAATATGCATGGTCACCCTTTGGCGGAGGCGCGCATATGTGCCTGGGCCTACATTTCGCATATATGCAGATCAAAGTGCTAATGGCGCAAATTTTGCAGCGTTATGAAGTGGTTATACCCGAGGGCTATGAGCCGGAATGGCAAGCTTGGCCAATCCCTCAACCCAAAGACGGTTTGAGAGTAACGTTTAAGGCGCTTTAGTTTCGCGTTTATCCGCGGGCGGTGATGCCGTGAATGTCGGCAATGTAAGGCATCGCTCCCAGCGCGAATTTGCTGGCACTTCGGATGTCCAACCGAGTTCATCAGCGGATGCGCCCTTGCAAAAGCCCAGCTGAGTTTTCGATGCACCGCAAACATTCTCACCATCATTGAAACTGCAATTCCAAGCTGTTCCCGATG
>CALFEA010000182.1 GCA_937950385.1 uncultured Altererythrobacter sp.
GAACAACCCGATCCTCAGCCACTTCGCCATCAAATGGGCATCCAAAGCTGGCAGCGATGGTTGCTTGCGCGGTTAGTCCGGCTTCTTGGGCGCGGGCGATAATATCGCGGCATACATCGATCGTTTCATCACTGGTCTGGCCTTGATTTGCGATACCGAGACCATCTGTTGCCACCGCGACCGCGCCCAATTGATCAATCCGGCCCGAAGCAATGGCGCGCTCCGCCCCGCGCATATTCATGACGAGACCGATATAAGTGACGTCGTCCCGCTGCGGCAGGCCAGCACAGACTTCGTCGGCATCGGCCATTTGCGGCACAGCCTTGGGGTTAACAAAGCTGGTCACTTCGATCCGGCGGGCCCCTGCATCAATGGCGCGGGCGATAAGCGCAAGCTTGTCAGCCGCGGGGATAGAGTGCTTTTCATTCTGCAAACCATCACGCGGGCTCACTTCGACGATTTCGATGGAAGATGGAACTTCTGTATACATTATGCAACCCCTCTCTCACCCTCTGTCATGCCCTTATGCGCATCGCAATAGGCGTGAAATGCGCGGCGAATGTGCCCCGCCATTACTGTTTCTGCCCATGCCCCATCGCGCCGCTCAAAGGCAGATAAAAGATCATTATGTTCGCTGTGCGAACGTTGAAACGCTTCATGGCTGTAATGATGCGCCGTGCGCCAAACCACCGGCTGTTCGATCAGAGCGGTGAGCAAATTCGTCAAGCGCCGCGACCCGGCGGTGTCCAGCACCAAAGCATGAAATTCGCGGTTGCGATCAAGGAAAGTTGTGATGTCGGGCTTCTTACCAGAAATCGCTGCGCCAATCGCCGCATTGCAGGCGCGCAATTGCGTCAAAACATCCTCGGTCATGGCCTCCGCAGCGCGCCGCGCCGCATAGCCCTCTAGCATTGCGCGCAGCTCAAATGCGTCACCCACATCACCCAGCGACCAATCCGAAACAAAGCTGCGCTGCGTGCCGGTGCGGCGGATCAGCAAATCCGATTCTAGCCGCCGCAATGCATCGCGAATTGGTGTGCGCGACACCCCGCAACGCTCTGCCAAAGCCTCTTCTCCCAAAGCGTCGCCAGCCGACAATTCTCCGGAGAGGATCATCGCTCTGATCGTATCATATGCGCGGTCAGACGCTTTGGTCATAATTCATGGCCTCACCTAAGTGACAGGAAGATGCTAGAAAGCTTGACTTTCGCAAATTGTATACAATAAAGCCTTCCCAACGCAAGCTGACATTTTTAAATGCCGGCCTTGCAAAGGATTTTACCGCGCCGCTTTGTGTTTGAATGGGCGACGCTTATAAAACGAGCACGAAACCGGCAGGGGTCCAGCCTAAAACAGGCCCCTACGCCGCACTGAATTCGAGGGGAATATCCATGCGTAACTACCGCTTACTCGCCGCTGCATCTTTCGGCGCAATCGCATGCGCAGCAGCGCCGGCAATGGCTCAAGATACAGGCGCTACGCCAGCTGCCGAAGAAGACGAGAATACAATCATCGTCACCGCCCGCCGCCAAAACGAGCGCTTGCAAGATGTTCCCGCTTCCGTCTCCGTTCTTACAGCAGACGCGCTTTCGAAAACGGGCGCGGATAATGCAGAAGATTTTGTTCAACTGACGCCCGGTGTCACAATCGTTACCGGCACGGCGGAGGCTGGCGATACCCAGATCAACATTCGCGGGATCAATGGCGCGCGCGATGCGGAAAGCTCCGTTGCGCTGGTTGTTGACGGTATTCTGAAAACCAACACCGCTCAGCTCAACCAAACCCAAGGCACATTGCGACAGGTCGAAATTCTGAAAGGCCCGCAAGGCGCGCTTTACGGACGCAATGCAGCTGCAGGCGCGATTGTTCTGCAAACGCTAAAGCCCAGCGATATTTTCGAAGGCGGGATCAAAGCTTCATACGCCAATGAAAACACGATCCAAGGCACAGCGCATATTGCCGGGCCTTTGGGCGATAATCTCGGCTTCGTTTTGTCCGGCTATTACCGCACGACAGATGGCTTCTTCCGCAATGAATTCCTCGATGCCAAAGTTGTCGATGACCAAGAGGTTTGGACTGTCGATGGCCGCATTATCGCAGGGCTTGGCGATGACACAGAATTGGATGTGAAGGCACGCTATTCCAAGCTCAACGGTGCCTCCATCAACTTCAACTCATCCTTCCACCTGCCCAATTTCGCAGGCGTAAATCCCGCCTTTAACGAGGATGTGAACGACCATCCGTTTGGCTATTACGGCAATATTCGCCCAACGAACGCGCAAGACAGCTTCGATATTTCGACCAAGATCGAACATGATTTTGGCAATATGTCGCTAACGGCATGGGCGCTGTATTCTGACGTTGATCAAAGCCTCACTGCTGACGGTACCTCTGCCGATTTTGCCCGCTTTATTTCGGCGGCTGACCCAGCGGTAGCCAATGTCGTCAACAGCTGCTTTGCCAGCACGGCGGCGCTAACCGGCTTTCCAGTCAATCAGCCCGGCTTTGTCGGCGCATTGCCTGTGCCGTTTATTTTCGATCCAGCCAATGGCTCGACCTTTGGCGCATACAGCCCCAGCACATGCGATGGCACGCAGCTGCAAATTCGCAAGCAATCCGACATTAGCGGCGAGATCCGCTTGGCGTCGAATGGCGGCGATGCGTTGAGCTGGCAATTGGGCGCTTACTTCCTCACCATTGACCGCGAAACTGGCGTTAGCATTGGCGGCGATACGGGCGCAGGCGTCAGCCGCGAATTGTTCAATGCCCCGGGCAGCGCAAACCCAACATCGCTGCTTCTCAACGACACATTCGATACCAATGTCTATGCCGTCTTCGCCAATGCAGAATATGAGTTTGGCGATCTGACCGCTGGCCTTGCCCTGCGTTACGATATTGAGGACCGCACATCAGAATCGCTTGTGCCCGCTGGCGCGCTTGATCCCTTCACTGGCGGCCCGATTAACCCCGGCCTTGCCTTTGGCGCGTTCAGCCCGGTTGAGGCAACATTCAAGCAATTGCAGCCCAAGGTTAGCCTGAGCTACCAGCCCAATCCAGACCTCAACTTCTATGCAAACTGGGGCATTGGATTTAAATCTGGCGGGTTCAACAACCAAGGCTCCTCTGCCATCATCAACGCCAATTTCGTGCAATTCATTGGCGCGGACGTAAACATCCAAGACCAATATGACAAAGAGGTTTCCTCTGCGTTTGAGGCCGGTGTCAAAGGCGAATTTGCAAATGGCGCGATCACTTTCGATCTGGCCGGATATTACACCAATATCGAAGACATGCAGTTCTTCGAATTCTTCGTTGGCTCATTCGGATTGCTCCGCGTGGTCTCCAACATTGATGACGTTGATGTTTACGGGGTTGAGTTCAATACCTCGGCTGAAATCATTGAGGGGTGGAAGTTCTTCGGCTCGGTCAATGTCACCGATAGTGAAATCAAAGCGAACAGCTCGCGCCCAAGCACGGTTGGCAATAAGTCGCCCTATACGGCCGATTACACCATCAACCTTGGCACAGAGATTGATGTTCCGTTCACCGATACCATCGATTTGATCATGCGCGCCGATTACCGGATCACTGGCCCCACATGGTTCCACTCGTTCCAAGACCAAGAAGCGCCGACATTGTTCTCAGGCCTTCTGCCCATCTCTGCGCTCGCGCTGCCCGATTTTGTCGGCAATGCAAATTACGGCGTGGCCCGGCGCGATGCCTTTGGCGTGCTCAACCTTCGGGCAGGCATTGAGAGCGGCAATTTCAGCGCGGCTGTGTTTGCCAATAATGCGCTTAACCGCAAATATCTCAACGAAGTGATCCCCGCGATTGAATTTGGCGGATCATTTATCTCACCCGGCGCACGCCGTCTGGTGGGCGTTGAAGTTGGCTTCAACTTTTGATGCCTGCATGAGCGATCTAGAAGACAATTACGCAAAAGCGTATGGCCAAAGGGCGGGCTTCGGAAAGAGGCCTGCCCTTATCCTTGTGGATTTTGTGCAAGGCTATTTTGATCCCGAATGCGATCTTTATGCCGATGTGGATGATACGCTGGCATCCGCATTGCGAGTGCGCAAAGCCGCCCATGCCGCTGGCATTCCGGTCATCCTCACCAATGTCGTCTATCATCCCAAGGCATTGGATGGCGGACGCTTTTATGAAAAAGCCAAGCCGCTGCATAACTTCTTAAAAGGCAGCGCGATGGGCGCATGGCCCGATGGCCTTGTGCCGACAGGTTATGAGCTCATCATCTCTAAGCAATATCCAAGCGCATTTTTTGGCACATCCTTGGCCGCAACCTTGACTAGCCTTGGCGTTGACAATGTCATCCTAACTGGCCTCACGACCAGCGGCTGCATTCGTGCAAGCTGCGTTGATGCGATGAGCCACGGCTTCATCACAACCGTCGTGCGCGATGCTGTGGGCGATCGCCACCCCGGTCCGCATGAAGCCAATTTGTTCGATATGGACGCCAAATACGCCGACGTTGTTTCTGAAGAAGCGATCATCGAGCATTTGCAAAAGCTTCACTAGGGGCACGGACCATCACACAGACCACTCGCGCGACATTCAGCCAAATCGGCGGACCAGACGTCATCGAATGGGCGAGCGAGGATTTGCCAACTCCTTCTGCGGGTGAAGTGACAATTGAGCATAGCGCGATTGGTCTCAACTTCATCGACACGTATCACCGCACCGGCCTTTATCCGGTACCCTTGCCAAGCGGCTTGGGGCTTGAGGCGGCAGGCACAATCACCGCGCTTGGCGAAGGCGTCGATACGCTCCAAATTGGCGACCGAGTGGCCTATATGGGGCCGGGTAAAGACGGTCTTGGCGCCTATGCAACCCGACGCGTCATGCCGGTCGCAGGCCTGTTCAAACTGCCTGATGACGTGCCAAGCGACATTGCTGCTGCCGCTTTGCTCAAAGCCGCCACAGTCGAAGGCTTGGTTGAGCGCTGCGCCAAAGTGCAAGCCGGTGACTGGGTATTGGTCCATGCGGCCGCTGGCGGCGTTGGCCTGATTATGGTGCAATGGCTCAGCGCGATTGGCGCGAATATTATTGCCACTGCATCGACGGATGCAAAGCTAGAACTGGCGAAGAATGCAGGCGCGCATCACACGATCCTAAGCAGTGCCGGCGACCTGCCAGAGCAAGTCAAAACGATCACCAAAGGCACCGGTGTATCGGCGGTGTTTGACGGCGTGGGCAAGGACACTTTTGCAGTATCGCTCGATTGTCTTGCACCGCGCGGATTGCTCGTCAGTTTCGGCAATGCCAGCGGGCCGGTTGAAGGCGTGAATTTAGGCATTTTGGCGCAGAAAGGTTCGGTCTTTGTGACCCGCCCAACGCTTGGGCATTATTACGCTACGCCAGAGGATGCCGCAGCCGGCATTGCGCGCGTTTGGGAAATGATCGGCAGCGGCAAGGTCAAAATCACCATTGGGGCGACCTATCCTTTGACGGACGCCGCCGCCGCCCACCGTGATTTGGCGGCGCGCAAAACCACGGGCTCAACGATTTTGCTGCCTTAGCGTTCTTAAAACTCTGGCTTTCGTTTCGCGGCAAAGGCCGCCGTCCCTTCTGCAAAATCAGCGCCCGCGAACGCTTCTGCAAATATCCGCAAAGTGTCCGCATCATCGGCCACTTGCCCATCCAAAACGCGGCGCACAAAGCGCTTGGTTTCGCGCAAGGAATGCGGGCTGGCCGCCGTGATTTCCTGTGCCAGTTCATCAGGACTATCGGCAATAAATTCGGCAAGCCCGATCCGCTGCGCCTCTTCAGCGCCGATTAGGCTTCCTGTATAAAGAATGCGTTTCGCCTGCCCTGGTCCAACCAGATCGGTCAGCAGTTTCACATCGTGCAAAGGGTAGACCAGCCCCAGTTTCGCAGGCGTAATTCCAAAGCGCGCATTCGCCGTCGCAACCCGCAAATCGCACGCCAATGCGATCCCGAAGCCCCCGCCAACACAGTCCCCTTCGACAAAGGCAATAGTGGGAAGCCTGTGCCGCGTCAGTTCATATTGCGCCCGGTTGATCGCGGCCTGATTGGCAGCGCACCAACCGTCATCATCCTTATTCGCAAGCAATTCTGAAATATCCGCGCCAGCGCAAAATGCCCCGCCCGGCTCTGCTGCACGAATGATCATCAGTTTAAGGTCTGAATTGTTCGCCGCACGCTCAAACAATTCCGGCATGGCCTGCCACATCGCCATGTTCAGTGCATTTCGCTTATCCGCGCGGTCGATCAGCAAATGAGCGATTTGTCCGTGAATTTCCAACCGTAAGCTCATGCCAACCATTCCTCTAGCATTGTATCAATCGTGAAAGGGTCATCGCTTTGAAGCGAGAGGCTGATCGCGCGCGTGCATTGCTCATCTGACAATCCGCCCATTTTTCCCAGTGCTTGCATTTTTTCAACTATTTGCGTCTCATTGATTGGATGAACAGGTTCAATATTCGGCTTTGAAATCTGCGAACCTGCGTCCATTTTATCTAAGTCTGGCAAAGGCTTGAAGCTGACCTGATCGATCAACCAACCTGCGCCATTAGACGCAAGCGGGCCCGGCTCACTCGTCATTGCATCAAACAATCCTTGCGGCCCCTCCAGCACGCCCGCCGGTCCCGTTGCGCCGTAATGCACATGCATCGCTGCATCGCGCCCCGTGCGAACGGCATGATAAATATGCCATTGTTTGGTCAGCACATTGTCGTGGTTTATATGCTGCAAACCGCCTGCCACCGAACCAGCATTGCCCAGCGCATTGGCATATTCCACCGGCGCAAAGCCGATCAATGAACCCAATGCTGCCGCCGCGCCAAACACACCTGCAGTTGCCGAGGCATGCCAGCGCGATTTGTGATGCGTATCAAGCGCTGCGCCAATGGCGATCATCGCTTCATATCCG